>JAWWCG010000013.1:0-17045 GCA_033720555.1 Kiloniellales bacterium
CGCGGCGGCGGGTCCGGGGCTTTCGCGTAGGCCTCGAACTCCGCCTTGCGGGCCCGCGCGATCGGGCCCAGCTCCGCGCTGCTGGCCGTGCCCTCGGCGAAGCCGAGCAGCTCGCCCAGCTCGAGGTAGAAAACGTCGCGCGGGTCGGAAAGGACGCCGCGGCGATGCAGGCGCTCGCCCATCTCCAGGAACAGCCGCCGCGCCGCGCCGAACACGCGGGTCCGCTCCAACCTCAGGTTCTCGCGATCGCGCGTTCGCGCGCGCGCCTCGGCGACCAGCAGTGCGAGGACGGCGCGGAGGGCGGGGCGCGCGCGGAAATGAGCGGCCAAGACGCCCTCGGCAGCCTCTTGCGCCGGATCGCGGGCCGGCCGTGCCTCGCCCGCCGGCATCGCCGCGGCTTGGCCGATCGACCGCAGCAACGGCAAGGGGTCGTCGCGCAAGCTCGGACTCTCGAGCTTGAGCTCGGCGAAGCAGCGGTCGGCGAAGCGCTCGAGGTAGGCCTCGAAGTCGCGTTCGAGCGCCGGATCGCTCGCCAGCGCCGCGCGCGCCTCGCCGGGCGAACCGGTCAGCAGGGCGGCCTGGATCGAGGGGGTCGCCGCGGCCCTGCGCGCCATGGCCCGGATTCGCGCGATCGGCTCGACGCTGGTGACGGCCTGGTCGCACTTGACCAGATCGACCGCCAGCCGCGCCCCGTCCTCGCCCAGCCGCCGTTTGAGGAAACCCGACAAGGCGCCGACCGCCATCATGCAGTAGAAATCGTTGACCAGGGGCGCGTCCCAGCCGCCGAGCAGCCGCCGCTCGAGTTCCCGATAGCGCTGGACCAGGGCGGCGTAGCAGAGCCGCGACAGCGGCGGCCCGTCCTCGGCCAGCGCCGCGTCGAGCCGGCGCTGGAAGCGGGCGATACTGGCGCGCAGCCGGACCCGGTTCCAGGCCATGCCGGCGAGCGTCGCCGATAGCCAGAACAGGTCGAGGGCGCGCGTCCTGGCGCGGCGCGATCGCGCCGGCGCGACCCGGGCGCCGAACGCCTCGGACAGGGCGTCGCTCACGCCCATCATCCGTTCCATGTAGCGGCGGTTCAGCGAGAAGCCGGGAAACAGGGCGATCAGCCGGTACCAATTGAGGAGGTTGTAGTAGACGCGTCCGCGGATCAGGCCCAGCATGTTGCGAAACAGCTGGTCCTCGTCGGCGATGCGCCGCGGTCGGACGCCCATCAGCCGGGAAAAGCGGCGATAGACGTTCTCGTAGGCGACGCGGGCGAAGGAGAACGTGAGAGGCGTCGTCACCCCGCCGTAGCTTTCGATGATGTTGCTGTTGTCCCAGAGCGCGACCTGAGCCTCGCGCTCGTCGTTGGGGGCCGGCACGGTCGTGATCGGCCGCGACTGGAGAAGGAAGAGCTCGCCGTCGCTGATCGCCCACTCGATGTCCTGCGGCGCGCCGAAGCGGCGGGCGGCGAAACGCGCCAGGCGAGCGATCCGGGCGATGTCCGCGTCCGAGATGGCGACAGGGTCGGGGCCGTGGGCGCGCTCGACGATGCGCCCGGCCTCGTCGACCCGGAAGGTGTCGCCGTCGATCTCGCCGGCGACCAGCCGGTCGCCGAGCCCGGCCGTCGCGGCGACGACGCAGCGGTCTCCGCAGCCGTCTCCGTGCGCCTCGAGCGGGTCGGAGCTGAACGCGACGCCCGAGACTTCGGCGTCGATCTGGCGCTGGACGATGACGGCGAGCGGCGCGGATGCGGCGCCGGCCCGCTCGCCCCGGTAGGCCGCGAGCCGCGCGGCGAGGCCGGAGCGCCACACCGCGGCGATCGCCTCGGGGAGCCGCTCCGGGGCGACGTTCAGTCGGGTCTCGTAGATCCCGGCATAGGCGCGCCGGTCGCCGTCCTCGTCGAGCGCCGAGGACCGCACGGCGAGGCGTGCCTTGTCGAGGCCGAGGCGCTCGAGGGCCGCCGCCGCCTCGGCGACGACCGACGGGCTCGGATAGACGTCGCTCCGCGACGGCCCGGGCGACGTTTGGCTTTCGTGATAGGCGCGCGGGCTCAGGACGAACCATTCGGGGATGCGCGCCTCGGTGCCGTGAAGCCGTGCGAGGGCCGCGGCCTTGCCGCCGAAGCGCGCGCGGTCCGGTGCCGCGCCGCCGTCCCATGGGAACAGAAGCCGGGTCATGACGGCCCCGCCAGCAACGACGCGGCCAGCGTTTCCGCCAGGGCCGGCGCGCCGAGCGCGAGCAGGACCGCGAGAACCACGGCCTGCGAGGCCAGCGCGATCCTGCCGGCCGACTTTCGGGTCGGGCGTCGCGCGTAGCTCATGGCGAGCGCCGCGGCCAGGCTCGCGGCGACGACGGCGACTGGCGCGACGAACGGCAGCACGCCGATGCCGGCCGCGGTCGCGAGCGCGCCGGCGGCCGCGAGCGCGACGGCCGCCGTCCAGGCGCCGGCGGCGCGCCTCGGCCCCCAAAGGCGGCTATAGGTCTCCACGCCGATCCGCTCGTCGCCCGGGGCGCGGAGCTTGCGCCCGATCTCGAACACCAGCCCGTTGCCGACGGCCACGACCAGGAACGCCGCGAGGCTCGCCGCGTCGGGATGCAGGCCGCGGGCCAGCCAATGGCAGGCGCTGGCGTAGAGGGCGATCAGGGGCAGGATCGCCATGTGGGAGGCGAGGTAGAGGAGGGGGCGGCGTTTCAGCCTGGCCGGCGCGAAGAACTCCGCGCTCATCAGGCCGAGATAGGCCCAGACCCCGAGCAGCCACCAAATCAGGGGTGGATGGAGCAAGAGCGCGGCGAAAAGCTGCACGGCGGCCGCCGCCACGCCCACCGCGGCGAGCTCGGCGAGGCTGACCAGGCCGCGCGGCACGGGCCGGTGCGCCCGGTAGCGCGCGTCGTCGTCGGCGTCCTTGAACTCGTCGGCGACGCGCAGCAGCACGAAGAAGCCGAGCACGCTGGCGAAGGCGGCCAAGACGGTCGCGAGGTCCGGCGGCGACGGGCGCGCCTGGAACGAGACGGAGACGCCGAGCGCCGCCAGGGCGAAGGCCGCGATCGCCACGCCGTGGGCGAGGAGCGGAAATCTCTCGCGTTGATACCGCCAGAGACGGCGTGCGAGGCCGCCCTCCGAGGGCCGCTGCGGACAGGCTTCCAGCGACATGGGGCTCGCCTCCCCCCCACGTTGGTTTTGCCGGCCCCGACGACCCGCCGCGATGATCCGCGGCGATGATCCGGTGGACCGGGCCGGCTTCGATCCTGGAAAGCCTGGGCATGAGGCGCGGAAAATCGAAGCCGCCCGATTTGCCTGAGTTTTGCCCAAGCGCGGGCGCCTCGCCTCGCGCCGGCCTTCGCGGAGGTTTGATTTACGCCGGTTCGGCCGTATGGTTGCCTTGCCGCGGCGCGCCGCCGGGCGCTGTCCGCGCGCGATCCTGCTATCTCCTTTGGTGACGGGGTCGGACTTGCCGCAGGCGCGACCGATGAAGGAGCTGCCGCCGGACCTCGTGGCCGCCTTGGAGCGGGCCGCAGAGCTCTATCGGCGCGGGCGCTTGGGCGAGGCGGAGAAGCTGTGCCGGGAGAGCCTCGCGCAGCGGCCCACGGCGCCGGGCTATGCGATCCTCGGCGGCATCCTCAATTCCGACGGCCGCACGAAAGACGCCGTGGACGCCTATCGCCGCGCGCTTGCGCTGGACCCCGACGATGTCATGGCGCTCAACAACCTGGGCCGGGTGCTGCGCCAGACCGGCGACCTCGAGGGCGCGATCGCCATGTTCGAGAAGGCCGTCCGCCTCGCGCCGGACCTGATGGTCGCCCGCACCCAGCTCGCCGGCGCGTTGGAGACGGCGGGCCGGCTCAAGGAGGCCGTGAAGCAGGCGCGCGAGGCGGTCCGGCGCCACAAGGCCAAGGCCATGCCACGGGTCGTCCTGGCGCGGGCGCTGGCCGCGAGCCGTCGCCTGGCGGAGGCTGGGGCCGCGATCCGAGAGGCGCTGGCGCTCGAGCCGAACAATCTCGACGTCCACGTCACCAAGGCGATGATCGAGACCGAGCTGGGCGATTCCGAGGCCGCGGTTCGCTCCCTGCGCCAGGCGCTCGCGATCCGGCCGCTGCCGGGGCTCCACTCCACCTACCTCATGACCCTGCAGTACGCCGCCTCGTCGAGCGAGGACGAGATCCATGGCGAGCACCTGCGATGGCGCGAGCTCTACACGAAAGACATCACTCGGCGCCGCGCCTGGCCGAGGATCGACTTCAATCCGGACCGCCGGCTCCGGGTCGGCTTTGTTTCCGGCGACTTCCGCAGAAGCTCGACCCCCTTTCTGCTGCTCGGCCTGCTCGAGAACCGGCCGCGCGAGGCGTGGCAGCTCACCTGCTACGACAACAGCGCCGGCGGGGACGACATGACCCGCCGCGTTCGCGAGCAAGCCGACCATTGGCGCGCGGTCGCCGGTTTGAGCGACGCCGAGCTGGCGGCGCGCGTCGAGGCGGACCGGATCGACGTGCTCTTCGACCTCAACGGCCACACCAAGGGCAACCGCCTGCTCGCGTTCGCCGCCAAGCCCGCGCCGCTTCAGGTCGCGTGGCTGGACTATGTGGCGACCACCGGCCTCGACACCATGGACTATCTGTTCGGCGACGCGGTCCACACGCCGCTGGAGGAGCAGCGCTATTTCGTCGAGCGGCTGCGTCACCTGCCGGTCGACTATATCCGCTACTGGGCGCCGGACTACGCGCCGCCCGTCAATCCGCTGCCGGCGGCGAAGAACGGCTACCCGACCTTCGGCTGCTTCAACAGCGCCCAGAAGATCTCGCCCCCGGCGCTCCTAGCCTGGGCGGCGATCCTGTCGCGCCTGCCGGGCAGCCGGCTGATCCTCAACGACCGCAAATTCGTCGCGGCGGAGACCCGCAAGCGATTCGCCGGGCTGTTGTCCGATCTCGGCGTCGCCGCGGACCGCATCGAGTTCGTCAGCGGCTCCAGGTCCCATGCCGAGTTCCTGCGGGTCTACAACCGCGTCGACATCGCCCTCGACAGCTTCCCCTACTCCGGCGGGCTGACGACCTGCGAGGCGCTCTACATGGGCGTGCCCGTGGCGACCTTCCCGGGCACGCGCTTTTGCGGCCGCCACTCCGCCTGTCACCTCGCGGCGGCGGGGCTCGACGACTGGATCGCCCGGGACGCCCCGTCCTTCGTCGATCTCGCGGTGCGCAAGGCCGAGGGGCGCGAGGCGCTGGCGGCGCTCCGGCCCGCCCTGCGCGGGCGCCTCGCCGCCTCGCCCTTGATGGACGGCGAGGCCCTGGCCCGCGGCTTCACCGAGGCGTTGCGCGAGATCTGGCGCGAGGCCTGCGCGGCGCGCGCCGGCTAGGCTCTTCCGGAGGCCGCCGCCGGCCCGTTCTTCAGCCCCGGCGGCCGAAAACGCGCGGCGAGAGTTATTCTATCGGGTCGTCCGACTACGGGGTGGTTTGGGCCACGATCTCTTGGCCGATCGATGCCGCGAGGATCCGGTGGCCGAGGGCGTTGGGGTGGACCGGCTCGACCATGAGGTAGCGCAGCAGGGCGCTGGCGCGCGGGTTCTCGAAGACCTTGCGGTAGTAGTCCTCCGAATAATAGACCTGCCGATAGCGCGCGAGCTCGGTGTCCCAGAAGCGGTCGATCTCCGCCCGTTCCTTCTGGAACGCCTCGCCCGACAGCAGCTTCTCGAGGCCGTCCACCAGGGCCGCGCGGCCGAGGGCGGTCGCCACGCCGGTGCTGGCCGCGATCTCCTGGTTCGCCTCGCGGAACACCGGCGCGATGAAGACGAAATCGAGGACCATCACCTCGGCCCCGGCGGCGCGGGCCATCTCAATCATCGCGGTCATGTTGTCGCGGTATTCGGCCTGGGAGACGCGGGTGACACCCTGCGCGCCCGCGCCCGCGCCCGCGCCTGCGGCCGGGGCCGTCCGCCCGCCCTCGAAGGTCGCCCGGATCAGCCTGGCGATCGCCAGACGGTCGAGCCACTGATGAAGCCACTGGGCGACGCGAATGCGAAACGGGTCGATGCGTTTCGCCTTCTCGGCGTCGGAGAAGCGGTCGGTTTCGAGGTCGTTGGCGCCGAACGCCAGGAGCACGACGTCGGGCTTGTGCTCGGCGAGGATCCGCGCCAGCAGCCGGCGGCCCTGGAACGAGGTGTAGCCCGGCACGCCGTAGTTCACGACCCTCGCCCGAGGCAGCCCGTGGTCGCGCAGATAACGCTCGAGCTGCGCCGGAAAGGTCTCCTCGTCGCTCACCCGGAACCCGAAGGTGACCGAATCGCCGAGCGCCGCGATCACCGGCCCGGCGCCCGCCTGCGGACCGGGATAGGCCGGCCCGCGATGGCCGTCGTCGTTGATGCGGATGCGCCAGCGCACCGGCTCGCCCTTCATCTCGTAGACCTGGTTCACCACCGAGGCCTCGCTCCCCGGCCTGAGCGACCAGAACAGCTCGAGATCGGGCCGGTAGAGGCGGACGCCCGGCCGCTCCGGGGCGAGATCGTCCTCGAGCGTGGCGAGCCAGGAGGTCTCGAGGGCGCCGCGAAGCGGATCGGCGGGCGTCCCGCCGGGCCCGGCGACGGCAAGCCACAGGCGCGCGCCGCCTTCCAGCAGGACCAGGGGCAGGACGATCAGAAGGGCGAGGAAAGCGAGCTTCTTCGCCCGGCCCGGCTCCCGGCCGGCGCTGCCTGATTTCCCGGGCGAACTCCCAGCCGATTTCCCGGGCGAACTCCCGGTCGATTTCCCGGTCGATTTCCGGGCCGCCTTTTCGGCCGCGCCTTCGGCCTCGCCCATCCCTCGAACCTTCCGTCCGGCGCCTCGGCTACGCGGCCCGCGGCGGCGGAGCCGGGCGGCCTTTTTGTTTACGTCACGGGCCTCGAATCTGGCAAGCGCCGGCGCTTAGCCCTTGAACCGCGATGCGGCCTTGGGCTGAGGTAGCGCAGACAAGTCGCCGGCAACCGAGGGAGCCAAGGGATGATCGCACCGCTGCTGCTCGTGACGGCCACGCTGCTCTACGCCGGATACAACCTGCTGATCAAGGTGTCGGGCACCCACGTGCCGCAGGACGCGACCTCCAGCGTCCTGGCGGCGATCTGCCTGCAGGTGGCGGCCCTCGCCACATCGAGCACCTTCGCCGTCTCGCTGCTGGTCCTCAAGGACGGGCAGCATCTGCAGCTTTCCACCGGCGCCTATCTCTGGGCGGCGGCGGCGGGGCTCTGCATCGGCGGCGCCGAGATCGTCTATTTCTACCTGTTCTCCGGCTTCGGATCGATGAAGCCGATGGCGGCGAGCGTCGCGATCCCCACCATCGTCGGTGGGACGATTGTCATCACGCTCCTGGCCTCGCTGTTCATCCTTCGCGAAGGCGTGCACTGGAACCAGTGGCTCGGCGGCGGATGCATCGTGCTGGGCATCGCGCTGCTGTTCCTGAAACCGACCGGCGCGCCGGCCTGACCTCGGCGCGCGGCCCCGTCGATCGACGGGGCCGATCGCGCCCGTCGTTGTGGAACAAGCGCACCATGCCTGCGTTATGCAACGGAAGGAGGTGATGGGTGATGTTGGAAGCCCTGAAAAAACTAGTTGGTATGGACAAGGAGAGCGCGGAGGCGCGCAAGAAGGCCGCCGAGCTGGAGCGTCAAGAACGCGAAAGCCGCATCGCCAAATCCAAGGAAGAGCTGGAACAGGTGGCCAAGGCGGAGAAGGAAGAGCGCTGACGCGCCGCCCTGGCGCGGCGCCGATCGTTTCATACGCAAGAGGGGCGCCCGATCCCGACGCAAACCGCACGAGGGGCGGCGGTTTCCCCGGTGCTGGCGCTCGCGCCGCGGCCGGGTACTGCTCTAAACCACCGACTTGAGGTGCTCGAGCAGCTCGCTCGGCGTCAGCTTGGAGAGGTCCTTGTTGATCTCCGCGGTCACGCACGCGGCCAGTTGCGGCGACAGGTTCGTGCGGAGGTCGCCCAGGAACTGCGGCGGGGCGACCACCACCAGCGCGCCGAAGGCGTGGCGGTTCAGCTCGTCCTCCAGCCGGTCGACGACTTCCCTGGCGAACCGCTCCTTTTCGTAGCGGGCCGGATCCGTCGGCGGCTCCTTCGCGTGGCGGCCTTCGCCGCCGGAATCGAAGGTGCGGCCCGGCCGGTCGCTGCCTATTTTTCGGCTTGCCAGCTTCGAGCCGATGAGTTGTTCGTGCCAGGCGGGCTCGAGACGCTTTTCCTCGCGATCGAATCGGAAGACCCGCGCCCGCGCGGCGTCCGCGACCAAGATCCAGGTTTCCTTTTTCGCCATGGCGGCCCTGCCTTTCCTGCCGGATCGCGGCTCACGCGAAGCGCACGACATCCTCCGCCGCGCCTCGGGCTGAAAGGTCAGGCACGCCCGGCCGCTTTGTCAACCGTTTCCGGGGCCGCGATATCGAGCAAGGGCGCCGCATCGAGGTGCGCGGCGCCCATCATGTCCGCGACCTCCTTCAGGGTGCGGATGAATTGCTCCTGCTTGGCATGGCTGAGCGCGGCGAACTTCTCGATGAATCGTTCGTGCAGGAGCGGCGGCGCCCTGCGCAGAACCGTCACGCCCTGCTTGGTCAGCCGCGCGTGCACCACGCGCCGGTCCGAGCGGCTGCGGTAGCGCTCGATCAGGTGGTGATTCTCCAGGCGGTCCAGGATGCTGGTGACCGTGGCCTGACTGAGGTTGACCCGGGCGGAGATCTGTCCGGTGGTCACTTCGCCGAGATCGCGAATCGACTGCAGCACGACGACCTGCGGGATCGTCAGGCCGGACGTCTTGAACAGGGACTTGGAGTGCAGGTCCGTCGCGCGAATGATCCGGCGCAGGGCCGAAAGGACCTCGTGAGTCCGGTCGTGGGCCGCCGCCGCCCGCCGCCGCGAGGATGCCGACGGCCCGGACGGCGCGGCTCGCCGCCGCGTGGTTTGCTCGAGCGTCATAGCGGCCGCGCCGCCCGCCGCGTCCGGCGCGCCCAGCCGGAAAATGGGCCGGAAAATGGGCCGGAAAATGGGCCGGAAAATGGGCCGGCAAACGGCCCGGAGAACGCCCCGGCAAATACCGGACAAGAAAATCGGCACATGGCCATCCCCACCGTCACGTCATCGTCACCCCATGGTGATCGTCTCGCCTGTACCAGGCGGTGCGTTCGATAAAAGCATTGACATCGAAAGTTTCGTATACTAAATAATCGTCGTCATGTCCAAGGCTTTGTGCGGGTCATGGCATCGCGGCCAAGCCGGCAATCGCCCTTGGCGTCGCCCAATCCCACTATCAATCGATCTTACCGACCGGACCGGAACCAACCCGAGCGATGTGCGGCTTTAGCGGGGAACTAACCTTCGACGGAATGCAGGCCTCCATCGAGGCCGTGTGGCGGATGACCGAGCGGCTGGCGCCGCGCGGTCCGGACGGCGCCGGGCTGCACGGCCAGGGAAGGGCCGCGTTGGGGCACCGCCGGCTCAAGATCATCGACCTGTCGGAGCGCGCGCAGCAGCCGATGAGCGACCCGCAGTTGGGGCTCACCGTCGCTTTCAACGGCTGCATCTACAATTACCGCGAGCTGCGCCGCGAGCTGGAGGCCATGGGCTACCGGTTCTTCTCCGACGGCGACACGGAGGTGGTCCTGAAGGCCTATCACGCCTGGGGGCCCGATTGCCCGCGGCGCTTTCAGGGCATGTTCGCCTTTGCGGTTCACGAGCGCGACAGCGGGCGCCTGGCGCTCGGCCGGGACCGCCTGGGCATCAAGCCGCTTTACCTCGCCTACGAGGAGGGGCGGCGGCTGCGATTCGCGTCGAGCCTGCCGGCGCTCCTGGCCGCCGGCGACATCGACGCCACGATAGATCCGGTCGGCCTGCATCACTACATGACGTTCCACTCGGTCGTGCCCGCGCCGTTCACCATCCTGAACGGCGTCAAGAAGCTGCCGGCGGCGACCGTCTCGGTCTTCGAGCCGGACGGCCGGCGCGCCGATCACGTCTACTGGGCGCTGACCTTCGAGCGCGACGCGGAGGACATCGAAACCTCCGCGGACGTCTGGCGCGATCGCGTCCACGACGCCCTTCGCCGCGCGGTCGACCGGCGCATGGTGGCCGACGTGCCGGTCGGGGTGCTGCTGTCGGGCGGCGTCGATTCGAGCCTCATCGTGGGCTTGCTGTCGGAGGCCGGGCAACGGCACCTTAAGACCTTCTCGATCGGCTTCGAGGCGGCGAACGGCGAGGACGGCGACGAGTTCGTCTATTCGGACCGCGTCGCCGAGCATTTCGACACCGACCACTACAAGATATTCGTCAAGTCGAGGCGGCTGCTCGACGCTCTGCCGAGCACGATCGCCGCCATGTCCGAGCCCATGGTCAGCTACGACAACGTCGGCTTTTTCCTGCTGTCCGAAGAGGTCTCCCAGCACGTCAAGGTCGTGCAGAGCGGGCAGGGGGCCGACGAGATCTTCGCCGGCTACCACTGGTATCCGCCCCTGGTCGATTCGAACGACCCGGTCGAGGACTATGCCGAGGTGTTCTTCGACCGGGATCACGAGGAATACGGCCAGGCGGTCGACCCGGGCCTCCTCGACGAGGACTACAGCCGCGCCTTCGTGGCCGGCCACTTCGCGCTGCCCGGCGCCGACCGGGCGATCGACAAGGCCCTGCGCCTCGACACGACGGTGATGCTGGTCGACGATCCGGTCAAGCGCGTCGACAACATGACCATGGCGTGGGGGCTGGAGGGCCGGGTTCCCTTCCTCGATCACGAGCTGGTCGAGTTGGCCGCGCGCATCCCGGCGGAACACAAGGTCCGCGACGGCGGCAAGGGCGTGCTCAAGGACGTCGCCCGGCAAGTGGTGCCGCCCGAGGTGGTCGACCGGCCGAAGGGCTACTTTCCGGTGCCCGCCCTGAAATACATCGACGGGCCGTACCTGGATCTGGTGCGCGACGCTCTGAAGTCCCGCAAGGCCGAGGAGCGGGGCCTGTTCCGCAAGACCTATGTCGACCGCCTGCTGGACGAGCCGATGGAACATATCACGCCTCTGCGCGGTTCTAAATTGTGGCAAGTCGCACTCCTAGAGATGTGGCTGCAGACTCACGGGCTATAAGCGGAAAGTCGGTCGCTATGATGCAAAAGGAGAGAGCTCCGATGATGCTGGAGAACTCGGGTCGCTTGCTGTCGCTCGAGGACCCGGCGCAGACGCCGGGAGCGGCCATGGGCGAGGAAGCGGCCGGCGCGCCGGCGCCGTCCGCCATGGTCGATTGCGGCTGGGGTCGGCTGATCTTCGGTCAGACCTTCGAGACGGCGCAGCAGATTGCCGAGGTTCTGGGCGACGAGACCAAGGGCCGGCGCGACGTCGCCTTCTACGTGCGCGACCCGCACGTCGTGCTGGCATCCGCCCCGCAATCGTTGTTTCTCGATCCGTCCCACAGCTTTCGCCTCGATCTGACGGCCTGGCAAAACGACCGCGGCGCGCCGGGCGCGGGGCTGCGCGTTCGCCCGGCCGAGGCGGACGACGAGAGCGCGATCAACCGGCTCTATCTGGCGCGATCCATGGTGCCCGTCGCGGAGGGTTTCTGCGCGCGGCTGGACGACGAGCCGGCGCTGCGAATCCTGGTGGCCGAGGAGACCGGCCGGGAGGGCGGCGTCATCGGCGTCGTCATGGGCGTCGATCACCGCGCGGCATTCGACGACCCCGACGAAGGCTCCAGCCTGTGGGCGCTCGCCGTCGATCCCCAGGCCCAGAGGCCGGGCGTGGGCGAAGCCCTGGTGCGCGCCCTCGCCGATCTCTTCAAGGCGGCGGGCCACCGCTTCATGGACCTGTCCGTAATGCACGACAATAAGGAGGCCATCGCCCTTTACGGCAAGCTCGGTTTCAAGCGCGTCCCCATCTACTGCGTCAAGCGCAAGAACCCGATCAACGAAAAGCTGTTCGTCGGGCCGCGCCCCGAGGCCAAGCTGAATGTCTACGCCCAGATCATTGTCGACGAGGCGCGACGACGGGGTATCGCCGTCGACATCGAGGACGCCGAGAGCGGGCTGTTCAACCTGTCGCTCGGCGGCCGCGAGGTGTCGTGCCGGGAATCGCTGAGCGCGCTGACCAACGCCGTCGCCCTGAGCCGCTGCGACGACAAGCGCCTGACCCGGAGGATCCTCAAGCGGGCCGGGCTCAAGGTGCCGGAGCAGATCTCGGTCGCCGACGACGAGCAGATGTACGCCTTTCTCGAGAAGCATGGCCGTGTCGTCGTCAAGCCGGCGCGCGGCGAAATGGGCCGCGGCGTCGCCGTGGACCTGCGCGATGCCGAGGAGGTCGCCGCGGCCGTTGCATCGGCGCAGAAGCTATGCGACGAAGTGGTGATGGAGAAATTCGTCGAGGGCGAGGACCTGCGCATCATCGTGATCGACGATGCCGTGGTTGCCGCGGCCGTGCGCCGGCCGCCTTCGGTTCGCGGCGACGGCAGCCACACGGTCGTCGAGTTGATCGACAAGCAAAGCCGGCGACGGCAAGCCGCGACCGACGGCGAAAGCCGCATTCCGCTCGACGAGGAGACCGAGCGCTGCGTGAAATCGAACGGCTGGCAGATGCTGGACGTGCCCGACGAGGGCGATTCCCTGGTGGTGCGCAAGACCGCCAACCTTCACGCCGGCGGAACGATTCACGACGTGACCGAGGATCTCCATCCGGAACTCGCCGAGGCGGCGGTCAGGGGCGCCCAGGCGCTGCGGATCCCCGTCGTCGGGTTCGATTTCCTGGTCGCCGATCCGGCCGGCGCGGACTATGTGATCATCGAGGCCAATGAGCGGCCGGGACTGGCCAATCACGAGCCTCAGCCGACCGCCGAACGTTTTGTCGACTTCCTGTTCCCTCAGACGAGGATCGATCAGGGCGCCTCCGGGATGCCGGCTTGATGCAAGACTTGGCCGTCGACAGAACCTACCTGCTCTCGACCCTCAAGGCCTTGCTCGAGATTCCCAGCCCGTCGGGCATGACCGACGAGATCGCCTCGTTCGTCTGCCGCGAGCTGGAAGCGCTCGCGATCCCCTTCGAACTCACGCGTCGCGGCGCGATCCGCGCCGATCTAACGGGCGACCAGTCCTCCCCCGACCGGGCCATCGTCTCGCACCTGGACACCCTCGGCGCCATGGTCAAGGCCTTTCGGGCGAACGGGCGCCTCGACATCGTCCCGATCGGAACCTGGTCGGCCCGCTTCGCCGAGGGCGCGCGCGCGACCGTGTTCGCCCGGGGACGGCGGAACATCAGGGGCACCATCTTGCCGCTCAAGGCCTCCGGCCACGTCTACCACGAGGAGGTGGACGAGCAGCCGGTGAGCTGGGCGAACCTCGAGCTGCGACTGGACGAAAGGGTGAGCGGCGAGGCCGAGGCGCGCGAGCTGGGAATCAACGTCGGCGACACCATCGCCATCGATCCCGGCACCGAGATGACCGACAACGGCTTCATCAACTCGCGGCATCTCGACGACAAGGCCGGGGTCGCCGCGGTCCTCGCGGCGGCGAAGGCGGTCAAGGAGTCGGGCGTCGACCTGGCCATGGACTGCCATCTCTTGTTCACCATTTCCGAAGAGGTGGGCGTCGGCGCCTCGCACGTGCTGCACGGCGACGTCGCCGAACTGGTCTCGATCGACAACGGCACGATCGCCCCCGGCCAGTACACCAGCGAGTACGGCGTGACCGTCGCCATGCAGGACTCCAGCGGGCCCTTCGACTGGCACTTGACGCGCAGCCTGATCCGCCTGTGCGAGGATTTCGACATCGAGCATAGCCGGGACGTCTTCCGTTACTATCGCAGCGATGGCGCGGCAGCCCTGGAGGCCGGCAACGACATACGCACCGCGCTCGTCTGCTTCGGGCTCGATTCCTCGCACGGCTACGAGCGCACGCACGTCGATTCGCTGACCGCCCTGTCCCGCCTGCTCGTGCTCTACATGCAGAATCGCTCGCTCTTTCAGCGAGACACCGAGGTTCTCGGCCCGGTGGGCGATCTGCCGGCGGGCGACGCCGAGGCGGAGCCGGTCAAGCTGAAGGCGCGCCGCTCGTCGTCCTAGCCGGGCGTTCGCCGGCGCCGTCCGGAACCTTTGCCCAGCCCGGACGTTAAACCTCACGGATTGGCCCCGGACACGTTTCGACGAGCCTCTTTCAAGGCTATCCCGGGGGCTGGTCCTAGAGATCGCTTTGGCGCGGCGCCCCTTCGAGGCGCGACGGCGGGCTCGGCGCAAGCACAGACCAGGAGCCAGTCAGGCAGAACCATGGCCGGCCGATATCAATCCGAAGTGCGTTACGGCGGGCCGCGCGGCCGCTACGAGTTTCGCGTGTGGGGCGACGACTTGGCGGTCTATTTCGGGCGCCTGTGCGAGGCCGGCAATCTCGAGGACATCGAGAAGAGCAGCGAGTCCTATATCGTCTCCGGCATGCAGAGCCCGTTCAACGCCAAGCTCCGGGCCGGCCGCTTGGATGTCAAGGAGCTGGTCGGGACCTACAAGCGGCTGGAGCTCTGGCGTCCCTACCTGAAGGCGCGGTTTCCGCTGAGCCGCCAGACCATCGAGCAAGATGTCCGCCCCATCCTGAACCTGGGCCGGCAAGCGGCCGTGCGCTCGAGCTATCCGGTCGACTCCTTCATAGACGAGATCGTCGATCCCTGTCCGCATCTGGCCTTGGTGCCTCTGGCGAAGACCCGCTATCGATTCACCTTCGAATCCTGCTTGGCGGAATTCACGGACGTGACCGTCGGGGAGGTGAACCTGGAGACCGCGGCCGTCGAATCCGAGGACGTTGCCGCAGTGCTGAGCGCGATCGTGCGCCTCGGCCTGCGCACCCGGGAAAATCGCAGCTATCAGCGGGCCTTGCGGTCGATGCTCGGTATCGATGGCATAAGCCGCGCCAATCTCCTAGCATGAGCCGGCAGGAAGGCCCGCGATTGGAGAGGGACGCGCGCATGCCGAAGGCCGCCGACGCGCACCGGGAAATCGAACGAAAGTTTCTCGTGACCGGCGCTGGGTGGCGCGAGGCGGCGGAGGAGCGGGAGATCTGTCAGGGCTACCTGACTTTGGACAAGGAGCGCACGGTGCGCGTGCGGCTGGCCGGCGGCAAGGGCACGCTCACCATCAAGGGCCTGAGCCAAGGCGCCGCCCGCTCGGAGTTCGAGTACTCGATACCGCCGGAGGACGCTCGGCTCCTGTTGCACGAACTCTGCCTGCAGCCGGTGATCGAGAAGACGCGCTATCTCGTGCCCCGCGGCGAGCTGGTGTGGGAGGTCGATGTGTTCCGCGGCGAGAACGAGGGCCTGATCGTCGCCGAGGTGGAGCTTTCGAGCGAGACACAGGACATCGCGCTGCCGGAATGGATCGGCGAGGAGGTCACCGGCGATCCGCGCTACTACAACGCCCGCCTGGTCGCCGAGCCCTTCACCAAGTGGGGCCGGGAATGATCGTCGAATGGCGAGCCCGGCGGCGCGTCGGGGCGAGGGCCGCCGGCTGGCGCGGTAAAGGATCGAAAGGGCTATGAGCGACGAGAAGCGCGTGGTGATCGCCTGTCCGCAATGCGGACATCAAATCGCGACCGCGCCGGAGCACGACCTGCCGAAAGGCGTTCTCGTGTGTCCGGGCTGCGGCAACAAAGTGGAGGCGCCGACGGCGTCCGAGGCGCTGTTCGAAGAGGCCAAAGAGAAGGTCAAGGACCTGGTCCACGACCTGGTCGAGCCCTCCCATAAGCGCAAGGACCCCGACTGAGCTCCGGGACGCGGCGGTCCTGCGCCCTGGGCGGTGCCGGGGTCAGATCCAGCGGGCGATCATCTGGTGCTGAACGTTGGCCTGGGCGGCGATGCGGTAATAGGCCAGCAGCTCGCGCAAAGGGTTGGACAGGCGGTCGAAGCCCGACATGAAGGCGACAACGACGCCGACGCTGGTCTCGCCCTTCATCGCGAAATAGCCGCCGATCATGAGAACGGCGAGCGGGGCGAGCCCGTTGAGGAGGTTGACGAGCCCTTTCATCGCGAATTTGAGGGCGACGATGGCGATCCGGTTGTCGTAGATCCGGCGCAGCTTGGGCTGCAGGCCGGCGTCCTCGAGGTCGCGACGGCTTTCGCCCGGGCCGACGACCGTGTCGCTGAGCTCGCGCAACAGGGCCAGGCGTTTCTCGATCAGCCGATTGATCCGTGCCTGGATGACCGGCACGACGACCACCTGCGGCACCAGGAACAGGAAGCTGAGGGCCGCGACCCGCGGCTCGACGGCGAGCATGTAGCCGCCGATCGCCAGCAGCATGCCGAGATTGACGACCGGCTGCGACAGCCCCTCGCCGACAAAGCCGCCGAGCTTGTCGACCTCGGTCGCGATGACGGAGACCGCCCGCCCCTGGCCCTCGCCGCGGTTGGCCTCGTTGCTGCCGTTGCCGTCCTCGGTGCGGCGCCTGTGCATGCGGGCCAGGTGCTCCCGGCAGTAGCGCACGGCGCTTTCGCTCAACCAGCCCTGATAGACCCGCAGGCAGTACTTGAGGCCGGACTGGAGCACCAGGACGCCGAGGTAGATCGCGCCGAGGACCATCAGCAGCCGCACGTTGCGGTCCTCGATGCACTCGTTGATGATGCGCCGCTGCAGTTCGAGCGGCGCCATGCTGAGGCCGGCGACGATCAGCGCCAGCAGGCAAACCCAGACCTGATGCGCGCCGCTCATGCGCCAGAGGTAGCGCAGCAGCGATCCGGCCGGGCTGTCGTCGCCGGTCCTTGTGATCGTCCTGGGCGCCAGGTGGAACAGGGTCATGTTCGCAGGACGTGGATTTGGGCGATCAGCCGCAGCCCGGGTTGAGCGTGACGTAGGCCGCCAGAAGATGATGCTACCTGTTTTGCCATCAGTGCAATAGATGGTAGCATTTTCAGAGCAAAGAAAGATGGAATCTGGCTATAAACCGGACCTAGAAATCGGCGAACCGTTCTTAATTCTCCCGACGACTCGCAACAAAAAATAAGAGCCTGCACCTGCCCGCAGCAAATAGAATTCGATCTAGTCCTTCCTCAGATGAGAGGTCGCTGCTCCGCTCGTGCATAAATGGGTTGCGTTCTTTCGAGATCTGCTACGGCGCGGAAAAACA
>JAWWCG010000014.1:0-16864 GCA_033720555.1 Kiloniellales bacterium
GTCAGCCTGGTGCGGCGCGAGTTCATCGATGCCGCCCGGCTCGCCGGCTACTCCAACGCCCGGATCATCGCCTCGGAGTTGTTCCCGAACGTGCTGCCGGTGATCGTGATCGCCACCTCGACCACGATCGGCTGGATGATCCTGGAGACCGCCGGCCTCAGCTTCCTCGGCCTGGGCGCGCAGCCGCCCCAGGCGGATCTCGGCTCGATGCTGGGCGAGGGCCGCCGGCAGCTCTTCACCGCGCCCCACGTCTCGATCATTCCGGGCCTGATGATCTTCGCCCTGGTGATGAGCATCAACTTGATGGGCGACGGCGTGCGCGACGTGCTCGACCCCCGGCTCAAGTCGGGCGCGCTCGGCCGGCCCTCGGCGCGCACCGAGGTGGCGGGCAACCGCGCCAAGGAGACGGCGACGGCCGGGGAGACGGCTGAGGCGGCGACGGAGGCGGAGACCGTGCTCGACGTCCGCGGCTTGGCCACCGAGTTCCGGGTCGGCGCGGAGGTCTACCGGGCGGTGGGCGGCGTCGATTTCGCGCTCAGGGCGGAGGAGTGCCTGGGGCTGGTTGGCGAATCGGGCTCTGGCAAGTCGGTCACCGCCATGTCGCTGCTGGGGCTGGTGCCGACGCCGCCCGGCCGCATCGTCGGCGGCCGGGTCGCCTATCGCGACCAGGACTTGCTCGACGTCAGCTACGCTCGCCTGCGCCAACTGCGCGGCGGCACCTTCGCGTGCGTCTTCCAGGACCCCTTGTCGACGCTGCATCCGCTGTTCACCGTCGGCGACCAGATCGTCGAAGTGATTCGCGCCCATCAGCCGCTCGGCCACGCCAAGGCGCACGCCATGGCGGTCGAGCTGCTGAAGCTGGTGCACATGCCGAACGCCGAGCGGCGCATGGACGCCTATCCCCACGAGCTGTCCGGCGGCATGCGCCAACGGGTCTGCATCGCCATGGCCCTGGCCAACGACCCGGAGATCCTGATCGCCGACGAGCCGACCACCGCGCTCGACGTCACGGTGCAGGCGCAGATGCTCAAGCTGCTGAACCGTTTGCGGGCGGACAGGAAGGCCACGGTGCTGTTCATCACCCATGACTTCGGCGTGGTGTCGGAGATCTGCGACCGGGTCGCCGTGATGTACGCCGGGCGCATCGTCGAGATCGGGCCGGCCGAGGCGGTGCTGGCGGAGCCCGCCCATCCCTATACCCGCAAGTTGATCGATTGCGTGCCGGTTCTGGGCGAGTCCCGGCGTCGGCTCGACGCCATTCCCGGCCTGCCGCCGCCGGTCAACCGCTTGCCTGCGGGCTGCGCCTTCGCCGAGCGTTGCCCGCGGGCGCGCGCCGAGTGCCGGGCGGACGACGTCGCCCTCGCACCGCTGGGCGACGGGCGCTCGGTTCGCTGTCTCTTTCCCCTGGTCTCTGGCGGCGCGGAGCTTGGCTGATGGGCGCGGCGCTGGTGCAGGTCGAAGGACTGACCCGCCGCTTCGGCGGCGAACGTCGCTTGCTCGGCGGGCCGGCGCCGACGGTTCACGCCGTGCAGGGCGTCAGCCTCGAGCTGCACGAAGGCGAGACCCTCGGGGTGGTCGGCGAGTCCGGCTGCGGCAAGTCGACGCTTGCGCGCATGCTGGTCGGTCTCGACCGGCCGAGCGAAGGCGTCATTCGCCTGGGCGGCCTCGACATCCACGCCAAGGGTCGCGCCAACGGCAAGCGGCTGGCGCGGACGATCCAGTACGTCTTCCAGGATCCGGTCAGCTCGCTCAACCCCCGAAGGACGATTCGCTCGATCCTCACTGCGCCGATGGTTCACTTGGGCGGTCTGGCGCGAGAGCGCCGGGAGGCGCGCCTGAAGGAGCTGATGGACGCGGTCAACCTGCGCGAGGAGTTCCTGGAGCGCTATCCGCACGAGTTCTCCGGCGGGCAGGCCCAACGCATCGGCATCGCCCGGGCGCTGGCGGCGGAGCCGCGCGTCATCGTCCTCGACGAGCCCGTCTCGGCGCTCGATGTCTCGGTCCAGGCCCAGGTGCTCAATCTGCTGGACGAGCTGAAGACCCGCTTCGGCCTGACCTACCTCTTCATCAGCCACGACCTCTCGGTGGTCGAGAGCATCAGCGACCGGGTGGCGGTCATGTATTTCGGGCGGGTGGTGGAGCTGGCGCCAGCGAACGACCTGTTCCGGGCGCCGCGGCATCCCTATACCCGGCTGCTGCTGGACTCGGCGCCGGTGCCCGGGCGTCGTCCCGTCGCCGGCGAGGAGACGCCCGCCGATCCGCCCGATCCCTTCGCGCCCTTGCCGGGGTGCGCCTTCGCGCCGCGGTGCCCGCGCGCGCAAAACGACTGCCGGGATCGAACGCCGCCCCTCGAGGCGAAGCCGAGGCCGGCGCACAAGGCCGCCTGCTTCCATCCCCTGGAGGCCCCATCGCTTGGAGTGGACGAGTCGAAGTGAGCAAACAGGCGCCTTCCGACCCCCGCCCGCCGGCCGCCGACGCGCCGCCGCGATCGGCCAAGCGCCCGCAGGAGATCTGCGAGCGCCTCAAGGACTGGATCGTCGACCACAAGCTGAAACCCGGCGACCGCCTGCCGCAGGAACGCGAGCTCATGGGCCTGTTCAAGGCGTCGAAAAGCACGGTTCGCGAGGCGCTCGGCGCGCTACAGACACAAGGGCTGATCCGCACCCGCACCGGCCCCGGCGGCGGCGCCTACATCGAGCCCATGGACGGACGCCGCGCCATGGAACTGCTCGGCAACTACTTCTTCTTCGCCCAGCCGAGCATCGGCGACATCTATGCCCTGCGCAAGTTGCTGGAGCCGGAAATGGCGGGCAGCTTGGCCGGACGCCTGAGCGAGGCCGATTTTCAGCGGCTGAACGCCACGATCCGGCTCTACGACCACCCGCCGACGAGCTTCGAGGAAGAGTACCGCCAGCGCCTGGCGGAGCTCGACTTTCATTCGGTCCTGGCCGAGCTCTGCCCCAATCCAGTGCTCGGCTTCTTCTGCGGATTCCTGCAGAACCTGTTGCGCAACCTGGCGATATGCCGGCGCATTTACGGGACGGCGAATCCCGACCTGCGCGAAAGCGGCCTCAACTACCAGGTCCGCCTTCTCGCCGCGCTGCACCATGGCAACGAAGCCGAGGCGCGGGCCATCATGTACGATCACATGTGCGCCGCGCAGACCTATATGGAGACGTGCGAAGCGGAATTGACCAACCGCTTCCTGCGGCTGGATCGACGGTGATCCGAGCGCTGGTTCGGTGACTGCACCGCCTCGCTTGGCGGGGAGGAGACGTAGCTCCGCCAGCACGTCCAGCCGAACAACTACCCGAACGTGCCGCACGGCACCGAACGGCTTCGCATCACTCCGTCGCCGCGCGATTGCGACGCCGACATCGAGCACCTGCCCGCACTGTCGTCGATTTGGCCATCTATCGGCCTGCAGTGGGCCGCCTAGCAGGGGCTCAGCCGGATGAAAGGCCGCGCGGGCGGGCGTCACGGGTCCTGGATGGCGCGAGTGTCCAAATTTTAGCGCTATTTGGCGCTCAAAGGCGTCTCGGCTGGGCGGCTGCGAGGTGACGGGACGAAGGGCCAAGGCCATGAGTTCCGGCCGACGGTCGCTCTCGTTGCCCTGGACGCGCTCGACCTGGCGGTGGTCGGAGGTGGCGTCGCCATCTCAGGGATGATTGCTTGGTCGGTGCAAAGGCCTAATAATTATGGCTATATTCTGTTGGTCCATTGCGAGGCCAAAGCGGCCTATCTCTGAGTAGGCGGTCTTAGTCTAGCCGCTTTAGGCAATGATGCCAAAGCCGCCTCAACACGGCGAAATACCTAAGAGGCCATAGTCGTCGTGAATGTTGCTCAGCCGGATGTGACTCTCTACCTCGACATGGAGGGTGTCATCCACGACGTTCATCTGTCCAATGACGTACCGTCCGACGACCTTGGCGCTTGGCGGGGACGGGCCTGGGCGGACACCGTGGCCGACGCGGGCGGCGACAAGGTCCGGCGCATGATCGAAGACGCCCGAACCCGGGGCGTCTCCGCGTTCCGACTGGTCAATCAGATTTTCCCGGGCGGCCTGGAGCTGCCGATCGAGTACACCGCTGTGCGCCTTGGACGGAAGAGCGGCCTGGTCGCGGTCGGCAAGAATCTGCAGGCGCAGGCCGATCTCCAATCCCGGCTGATCGCCGCCCAGCAGGCGATGGAGCGCGACTACTGGAAGCTGCGCGACGTGGAGACCCGCTATCGCCTGGTCTTCGATACCTCGACCGAGCCCTTTCTGCTCGTGCGGGCGTCCAATCTGCATATCCTCGAGGCCAATCCGGCGGCCGTTCGCACCCTCGGATTCTCGCCGGCCGGCCGGGAGTTCCTGGCCGAGCTGCCGCCGGCGGAGCGCGAGCCTTTCGAGGCCATGTTGTCGCGCGTCCGCGAGCAGGGCAAGGCGCCGGCCGTGCTGGTTCACCTCGGGCGGACCAAGGAGCCATGGCTGATCCGGGCCACCCTGATGACGGCGGAACCGGGCCACGCCTACATGCTGCAGCTTGCCAAAGTCGGCGCCTTGCCGCCGGCGCCGGACCAAAAGCAGCCGATTTCCTCCGATTACTTGTTCGAAACCGTGGCCGACGGGATGATCGTTACCGACAAGAACGGAGTGATACGCCGCACTAACCCGGCGTTCCTGGACTTGGTGCAGGTCGGCTCGGAAGGCTCGGTGGTGGGAGAGAACCTGGGCCGCTGGCTCGAACGGCCGGGCGCCGACGAGAGGGTGCTGCTCGCCAACGTTCGCAAATACGGCCTGGTCCGCCTGTTCTCAACCACCATACTCGGAGACCTCGGCATCCGCACCGAGGTCGAAGTTTCGGCAGCCGGCAGCACGGATGACGACAACCGGCCGATCGTCATGGTGCTCCGCAATGTCGGGCAGCGACTGCCGGAGGCCACCGCCGGCGAGCGCCTGAGCGCCATGGTCGGCACCCTGATCGACCAGGTCGGGAAGACCAAGCTGCACCAACTCGTGAAGGACACGGTCGGTGCCGTGGAGCGACATTACGTGGAGGCCGCCCTTGAACTCACCGATGGAAACCGCACGGCCGCTGCCGAACTGCTGGGGCTCAGCCGGCAGAGCCTTTACTCCAAGCTGAACCGCTACGGATTGCACAGAGTCCGGGGCGACGCCGCAGATCGGAGCAGGTAACATCTGGGCGGGGTAAGCGGGGTTTTCCAAAGCACTCGAACGCCCGCCTTCGGACTAGCCGACCTTCCAAACTGCGAGCGGGAGCAAATTCACCTCGCCGGTTCGATCGAACCCTATGGCGCTCTGTTGGTCGTCAGCGACGTCGTTGCCCAGGCGAGCGAGAACGCGGCGGCGTTCCTCGATCTGCCGGGCGAGATGCCGGGAAAGTCCATCGACG
The DNA here is from genome assembly GCA_033720555.1 of Kiloniellales bacterium. Taxonomy (GTDB): domain Bacteria; phylum Pseudomonadota; class Alphaproteobacteria; order Kiloniellales; family JAKSDN01; genus CALJXB01. Next base: position 5,397 of record JAWWCG010000014.1, read on the forward strand.
ATCTCGACGGCGACCTGAGACGGCGGATCCATTCTCGTTTAGCCAGCCCTTTGCACAACATTCCCATAGCGGTGCGCTGCCGGCTGGGGACGCCGCTCGCCGCGTTCGACTGGTTGCTGCATTGCCCGGTCGACGGCGACGCTTGTGGTATCTCTGGTGGTTGGTGGCCGGCTGTGGGACCTCATCGCGTGCCATCGCTACGCGCCGCTGTTCATTCACTACGAGGTCAGGACCATCTGCAGACTGCTGGCTGAGGCGCGCTCGGCGGCGGCGATGACGAGTATGACCGACGTCGAGATGTAGATATACCGCTCCGCGTTTTCCAGGATGCGCAGACGTGGCTCTTTCTCATTGACCATCGTCGTATTCCCCCTATCCCCTTCCGAGCCCCGCCGCGCGGGTCGCCGGCGGCAGACCCCGGCTAGGCGTGGTGCGAGACATGCTGATTCAGCCGCCACACCGCAAAGTTCAGCACGAAGGCGAAGTTGACCCAAAGCAAGTAGGGCACCAGCAGATAGGCGGCGCTGGGGCGGATGAGGTAAAACGCGAAGATGTTGGCCAAGATCGCGAGCCACAAGACCCCCATCTCGATCAGCGCCAGGCCCAGCCGGTGCATCCCGAAGAAGATGGCGGACCACAGGAAGTTCAACACGAGCTGAACGCCGAAGATGGCGATCGGCACGACCAATCGGTCACCCTCCGCCGAGATCCAGACCAACCATCCCGAAACCGCGATCATCCCGTAGAGGATCGCCCAAACGGGACCGAAGAGCCAGTTGGGTGGCCGCCAGGACGGCTTCGCGAGCTTTTCGTACCAGTCGCCCGGGCGAAAGAAGGCGCCGCTCGATGCCGCAGCGAACGAGGCGACGAAGAAACCGATCAGGGGAATGTAGGATTCAATCTCCACCGAGGTTCTCCTCGAGCCCTGAAGTCAAACACCAGGCATCAAACGCCACGTAAAAATCGCCACGCATGAGATCCCACGGATCCGCCTTCTCGATGACGCCCGCCGGTACCTGCACCTAGGTGTTGCCCTCGAATTGCGCAAGGTTCTCGCGTTGCTCCAGCCGAACGAAGAGGTCTATGACTCGCACGAACCGTGCCCGATCGTCGAGCCGCCGCCAGACGATCGGGCACGGTTCGTGCTAGGGGAGGCGCGTCGTCATCGGCGCCCTCCACGTCGATCGCGTCATCGGCCATCCGGCAGAAGGCGTAGAGCGCGGTCGCCGGATCGCGCACGCCGCGCGGCAAGAGCAGCGAGGCGGCGAAGAAGCTGCGCGACCAGTTGTGCAGAGATTCGCGGCAAGCGGCGAGATCCGATGGGCTGGCGAAGGTCGACCGCCGACCACCTGATCTTCCGTCGATCCGAGCGGGAGATCGACCACCGGAACCGGGACGAGCCGGCCCTGAGCCGACGTCTTGCCGCGCCGCTGTTCGCAGACGTCGGGGCACAGCCGGTTGTCGGCCTGGGGGCCGCAGTTGTAGCGGTAACCGGGCACGACGCGCATCTTCGGCAGCAGCGCCGCCAAGGCCCGCACGGCGGTGGATTTGCCCGTGCCCCGGTCGCCGAAGAGCAGCACGCCGCCGACTGAGGGATCGACGGCGGCGATCAGAATCGCCCGCTTCATCTCCTCCTGGCCGACGATCGCCGAGAACGGGAAGGGGATAGGCACGCTCACATACTCCGTGCGGGGTGGACCGTCATCGGCCACGGGGCCCCGCATCCTCGCGGCGCGGGCCGCTAACATATCAAACCCCGTGCGATTGCCCAGAGCTTGTCGTGTTCATCGTTTCTAGCCTTGGCGTTTTAAACCTTGCCTTAGCTGGTACCGGTGCGGTAATCGGTGCTGGCGGTGCCGCTTTGGTAGTGCAATCGCTGGCAATACCGCGATGGGCGCAATCGTCGGAGCCGGAGCAGGTCCTGTGGGGGGCTTATGGTGGATAAAGTGGAGAAGGATAAAGACGCTGCCTATCAGAAGGGATACGCTGGTGGGCAAGCGAACTGAAGACTCGTCAAGCTGAGTGAACAGCCAAGTTTAGGACTTCAGATTTATGTTTTGGCGACGACGTAAGAGTGAGGGGAAGGGCAGGGATGAGGCGTCCACACAGAATCTTTTCTGCGATTTTGGCGACCACATTAGCTTTTTTTCTTGGGGGTTGCTTTTCTAAGGAAACGGATACGGGCATTAATCCGGAGCCCAACCCTATCACCCAGAGCAGTTGGGTTCAGAATCCAGACTCGGAGGCCGCAACGCGGCCGCATTGCGGTAATGTCGACGACAAGATTGCCGGAACACTGGAAGGTTCGGGCGGCGCAGTCGGTCTCATCGCGGGCGTGCGTTGGGGCGAGGCGACTCTCACTTTGCAGAACGGTGATGAATATCGACTAAATTACAAAGGTCTGAGATTGCTGGATCTAGGTATCTCTGAAGCTACGTTCACGGGGACCGTTTACAATCTATCGAGAATTGAGGATGTGATTGGCACGTACTACGGAGCCGCTTCCGGTTTCGGCCTTGTTGCAGGTAAGGGCGAGGTAATCGTGAACAACAGTCATTGCGTGGTGATTAAGGCCCTGTCTACGACAGAAGGCGTGCAGCTGTCACCACCTGGACCTGGCGGGTTTACGGTACAACTTGCACCGGACGAATAGACAGAACGATGGCGGCCTCTCGCTCCACAGATCGACCACACCGACTGGTTATTGAGATTCATCCAATACAGCGGCAGGCGCCATGGTTTTCGCGATTCGACGGCTTAGAGAGAAAATCTGTCTGAGCGTGTGAATGAGCTCCATCTCCAAGCGGATTGCCTCCAAGTGATCGGGTTCGTCGAGCAAACTTTTTTCCGATACAACTGTAATTCGATTGATGCGACGTGATTTCAAAGTAAGTGGAAGCCTCGGCAGGCTCTCAAAGGCCCTCATCGTTGCCAATACTCTCATCGTCGCCATAGTGTCGGCATTATCCGTTGGCGCTTCACATGCTAAAGAAAATTTCCATGAACTCATTCAAGGTGAATTTGAGAAATACGACCAAGAGTACCTAGTTCATCGGGAACAATATGGAAAGCGTCTGGAAGAGATGGCGGCAGCAATTGCGGATGCCGAATCAAATGGACGGAATCTGCACTGTTCGCAGCAGATGTTTCTCGAAGCCAAGTGGCTACACCGCTATACCGCCCACTGGGAACACTTAGAGGATAAACTCGAGCGGATCGAGCTGAGCCTCGATGACCATGACCAAAGTTATGCAGCCGGTCAGTCTCCTGTCGATGGATTCTGGGGCGTTTGCTATGAAGAGTGGTTCATGCGTTTGGGTGCTACCCTTAGCGGTTTGGAAGGCCTATCTCTGCGGGGTGAAGAACCTCGATATAAGCTGCGGCCTACTGGTGAATTTGCCACGGGCAAGAAGCTCGTGAGTCGGCTCCAGGATCTTCTAATTTCTGATATAGCGAACGAAGGCATCAACAACCGGGCGGAGCTTGGAAGTCTGATTACAACGTTTTCACAAGGTGCGTTCAAGCCACATCTTCGAGAGATGCTCGCCGAAAGTATTGATTTGCGCCACGCCGATTCTCGACTCGATTCGCTAACCGAAGCCTTGCGCTTCTTTCTGCAGGGCGCACAAGACCCTCACACGGGTTATTGGGGAGCTTGGTATATTGTGGATGGGAAGGTCCACAAGAGCCAGGATCTGAGCATGACTTACCATATCATCGCCTATACGAAGGGTAGGGTAGAACACTGGCCGCAGATCCTTCAAACGACCGCGGCAATTGAATCCGAGCGTTATCCCTATGGTTGGCGACATAATGGACAGTTCAACAATCACAATCTTTACGATGTTGCGAAGATATATAAGCTTGCTTGGCCCTACATGTCGGAAGCCGAGAGATCAGAGGTGAAAGAACAGATTGACAAGATGATTGAGTGGTCTTTGGAGAACACGGTTGGCCCAGACCATACCTTCAAGCATGATCCGACATTCTCTGATTCTTTGGCTGATGAGTATTACTTTGGTGTTTCTTTCTTTGACACTGTCGGCTACTGGAAGCAGTCACGGCGGTTCTGGACAGAAGCTCCGGTAGCCGAGGATGCCGAAGCCATGTGTTGTCGATTGAAGAGTCACATCACAGAGCTAGGCTTCGAGGGTTGGGCAGCAGACGGTGCGATGAGTAAACTTGAACGCAATTGCGGCCAATGTTGATTCGAGATTGTTCGTGCGCTCAAGACCAATTGACAACTGGCCAACTGTCGTGGCCGACCTCAGCGGCAACCTTTGCCAGCGTGGCGGAGAAGTTTTTTTAAAGGCTGCCTGAGCTTCCAGGTGCTGGGCCGGGCGGCGCGTGCCCAATTCACTGTCGTAAGTTTGACACGTTTAGTTGGGAATTGGTAAACGGAGTATTGAGGGTCATCGTCTGATGGCTAATGAGTGCTCGATGCTCGACAACCTAAGTGGGCGAACGTTTTTCGTCTTATTCCAGGGCACGATCAACGGAAGGCCAATGAATTGAGATGAAGTCTTTAGGATGCATGAAACTTCAGGAATCACGCGGCTTTGGTATAAGCCTTTTATTGGTGATCTTTAGTCTATTTACCTGGGCTCTGCCCTTGTCGGCTCAAACACTTGAGCAGGTTGGAACGACAGGGCGGTTCACGATCGGATACCGCGAAGATGCACCACCGTTCTCGTACAAAACGGCCGCGGGCGACGCGGCCGGCTACACTGTAGACCTCTGCCGAACAATCGCTGCAGACGTTAAGGAGGAGCTGGGACTGGCCGAAATGGAGGTAGCCTACGTCGCAGTCAGCACCGCGGAACGCTTTCAAGCGGTTGCGGACGGGCAAGTAGACATACTTTGCGGTGCGACCACGGCCACTCTGTCGCGGCGCGAAATCGTATCATTTTCGCTGCCGGTCTTCATCACAGGGGTGAGCGCGCTCCTGCGCGCCGATGCGCCCTCTTTCCTGCGCGAGGTCCTGGCCGGGCATCGGCCGACGGTTCCGCCTCGCATGTTGGTTACCCAAGCCTTCGCTGGCCGGACCTTCGGCGCCCGCTCGAATACCACGGCGGAGACATGGCTGGCGGATAGCTTGGTGCAACTTGCGACTAACGCCACAATGGTAACTGTCGACAGCCACGACGAGGGCATGAGACAAGTCCTAGAAGGGGAGATGGACGCCTATTTCGCCGACCGCGCCATACTCTTGGGCTTGGTTGCCAAAAGCGAAGACCCAGACCTCTTTGAAATATCCGACCGATTCTTCACCTACGAACCCTATGCGCTGGCCCTGCGAAGGGGCGATGAGGCGTTCCGCTTGCGGGTCGATCGCACCTTGAGCCGCCTTTACCGTGGCGGTGACATCGCTTCGATTTTCGGGGAATACATCGGCACGCCTGGAGAGGCTGTGCGTGCACTTTTCATGATCAATAGCTTGCCGGAATGACCACTGTCTGGCGGCCGCGATAGAGCCATAGATTCCCAAATTACGTCGAGGGTGCAGCGAGCGCGAATATACGATTTGTCGAAAAGTTCAACGACCGTCTAAACGCTGTTCAAGTGAGAAGGCAGGGGGCACTATGAAGTTCAAGTTTCCGACGGCGTATACGATCCTGTTCTGTTTGATAGTCCTGGTGGCAGTTGCGACCTGGTTTATCTCGGCTGGAGAATACCAACGGGAATTCAGCGAAGCACTTGGACGCGATGTTCCAGTGCCAGGCACCTACCACGAGGTTGAGCCCAATCCACAGGGTATATTCGACATTTTCCTGGCGCCCGTCGCCGGATTCTACGACCCGGACAGCTACGAAGCCAGCGCTGTCGACGTGGCTCTCTTCGTCATAATCATTGGAGGATTTCTTGGTGTGGTCACCAAGACCGGCGCAATTGACGCCGGCATCGCACGAGCCATGACACGGTTGGTCGGCCGCGAGAAATGGATGATTCCCATATTGATGGCGCTATTTGCCGCAGGTGGGACGATCTACGGCATGGCTGAGGAGTCGCTTGCCTTCTACACCTTGATCATTCCCGTGATGATTGCGGCCGGTTACGATGCGGCGACTGGGGTTGCGATTATAATGATAGGTGCTGGTATCGGCACACTTGGTTCGACGATCAACCCCTTCGCGACAGTGATTGCGTCGAACGCGGCAGGCGTGGCCTTCACTGAGGGTATTTTACTGCGCTTCGCAATCCTGATCACTGGGTGGCTCGCGTGCGTTGCTTTTGTGATGCGCTACGCCGAGCGCGTTCGCCAGGACCCCTCTCGTTCCATCGTTGCTGACATGAAGGAAGAGAACGAGGAGCATTTCCTGAAAGGGCGAGACACCTCGGGAACAATCGAATTCACACTGACACGGAAGCTCGTCCTGGTGATCTTCGCCCTCAGCTTTGCTGTCATGATTTGGGGCGTTTCGGTGGGCGGCTGGTGGATGGCCGAGATGTCTGCCTTGTTCATCGCGGCCTCGATCGTCGTCGGCTTAGTTGCTCGGATGGGCGAGGAGGAATTCACCTCAACATTTGTCGACGGCGCCCGCGACCTGCTCGGTGTCGCGCTAGTGATTGGCATCGCGCGCGGCATCGTCGTCGTGATGGACGCGGGCAAGATCACTGACACGATTCTATTTTGGGCCGAAGGCGCTGTCACGGGACTGTCAACGATTGCTTTTATCAATGCCATGTATTGGCTTGAGGTTGCATTGTCATTTTTTGTTCCATCTTCATCGGGGCTCGCCGTGCTGACCATGCCCATCATGGCGCCGCTGGCGGATTTCGCCGGCGTTGGCCGCGACCTCGTCGTGACAGCCTATCAATCGGCGAGCGGCATCGTGAACCTCATTAACCCGACGTTCGCTGTGGTGATGGGCGGATTGGCGCTTGGCCGGATCCCGTACGAGCGATGGCTGGGCTTCATGTGGCCTCTGCTCTTGATCCTGACGGTGATTATCATGGGCGCGCTGAGCTTGGCCGCGGCGTTTTAGGTGGAAATTATAGGAGCGGCGCCGTTGTGGTGGAACGGATCACGATAACCGACAACAGAAGCTTGGCCCCGAGAGATCCGATTTGGGCGTCGTCCCGTACAGAGAAGGCCACAAAGGTCGGTCATGACCCTTTACGGACAAATCAGAGGGAGCAGTGAAATGACCCAGCTGGGTGTTCATTCTGAAGTTGGCAAGTTGCGCAAGGTGATCGTGCACCGCCCAGGGCTGGCGCTGAGCCGACTGACGCCGTCGAACTGCCATGAGCTGCTGTTCGATGACGTCATTTGGGTCAAACAGGCACGGATCGAACACAACGCCTTCGTCGACGTCATGCGCTATCGCGACGTCGAGGTGTTTTTCGTGCGCGAGCTCCTGCAGGAGGCGATTGGCAACCAAGAGGCCCGAAAATGGCTGCTCGACCGGCGGGTACGCCCGGAGATTATCGGCGTCGGGCTCGCCGGTGAGCTGCATGCGGCGATGATGGAGATGGACGCGGAAAAACTTTCCAACCATCTGATCGGTGGCATGAACGTCGCCGAGCTGCCGTTCAAGGTCCCCGCCACGCTGTCGGACATCATGGAGCCCTACGATTTCGTGCTCCAGCCGCTGCCGAACCAACTCTTCACGCGAGATACCTCGGCATGGGTATATGGCGGAGTCACCCTGCACCCCATGCACTGGCCGGCTCGCCGACAGGAAACTCTGAACATGGCCGCGATCTATAAGTTCCACCCCATGTTCAAAGATGCCGAGTTCGAATTCTGGTGGGGCGACGACGTCGACCAGGACTGGGGCCTCGCCAGCGTCGAAGGCGGCGATGTCATGCCGATCGGCAACAAGACGATGCTGATCGGCGTCAGCGAACGCACCAGCCGTCAAGGCGTGGGGCTGCTCGCCAATGCGCTATTCAGCAAGGGCGCGGTCGAACGGATCGTCGCCTGCCTCATGCCGCGCGAGCGCTCTTACATGCACCTGGATACCGTCTTCACGCTCTGCGACCGCGATCTGGTCAACATGTTTCCCGGCGTGGTCGAGACGATCAGGCCGTTCAGCATCAGGCCAGGCAGCAAGGAAGGGACTATGGATTTTACGGCCGAGGAAGGCAGCCTGATCGATGTCGTTGAGGACGCCTTGGGCCTCGGCAAGGGTAAGCTCAGAGTCGTCACCACCGGTGGCAACCCCTACGATCAGGAGCGCGAGCAGTGGGATGACGGCAACAACGTTGTGGCGTTGGAGCCGGGCGTGGTCGTCGCTTACGAACGCAACACCCACACCAACACGCTCCTGCGCAAGGCGGGTGTGGAGGTCATCACGATACCCGGCAACGAGCTCGGGCGCGGGCGCGGTGGCGGCCATTGCATGACCTGCCCGATCGTTCGGGATCCTTTGGACTGATACAGCCACCCGAAACAAAACGACCTAACAGGAGGAGTTACAGATAATGGCGTTCAATCTCATAGGGCGAAGCTTTCTGAAGCTGCTCGATTTCAATCAGCGGGACATGCGCTATCTGCTCGATCTCTCGCGAGATCTGAAACGCGCCAAATACGCCGGCACCGAGCAGCAGCATCTAAAGGGCAAGAACATCGTCCTGGTGTTCGAGAAGAGTTCGACGCGCACCTTTTGTTCGTTTGAAGTCGCCGCATACGACCAGGGCGCCTGTACGACTTATCTCGGGCCCTCGGGCTCGCAAATCGGCCACAAGGAGTCGATGAAGGATACAGCTCGTGTGCTGGGCCGACTGTACGATGCCATCGAGTACCGAGGCTTCGGGCAAGACATTGTCGAGGAGCTTTCGAAATTCGCCGGCGTGCCGGTCTTCAATGGCCTGACGGACGAGTTCCATCCCACTCAGATGCTGGCGGATCTGCTGACCATGCGCGAGCATTGCGACAAGCCCTTCCATGACATCTCCTATGCCTTTGTAGGTGACGCACGAAGCAACATGGGACATTCGCTGATGGTGGCTGGGTGCTTGATGGGAATGGACGTGCGCCTCGCCGCACCCAAAGCCAACTGGCCGGATGAGGACATGCACAAATCCGCGCGCAAGCTTGCCGACACTTATGGCGCGAGGTTGACGATTACCGAAGATCCCTTCGAGGCCGTAAAGGGCTGCGACTTCATCCACACGGATGTCTGGGTTTCCATGGGTGAGCCGGACTCGGTCTGGGAGGAGCGTATCGAGCTGTTGAGGCCCTATCAGGTCAATAATGAGCTGATGGCGGCCACTGGGGTCCCATCCACGCGCTTCATGCATTGTCTGCCGGCCTTCCACAATCGCGAGACCAAGGTCGGCGAGGAGATCTATCAAAAGTTCGGGATCGGCGAGATGGAAGTCACCGACGAGGTCTTCGAATCCCCGGCGGCGATCCAGTTCGAGCAGGCCGAAAACCGCATGCACACCATTAAGGCGGTTCTCGTCGCCACGATCGGAGGCTTGTGATGCGTATCGTCGTGGCGCTGGGAGGCAACGCTCTCCTCAGGCGCGGCGAACCCATGACGGCGGAGAATCAGAGGGCGAACATCCGATCGGCTGCCGAGGCCCTGGCGGCCATTTACAAGGGCAACGACCTGGTCATCACGCACGGCAATGGGCCGCAAGTCGGGCTGCTTGCTCTCCAGTCGGCGGCGTACAAAGACTCGGATAGTTTCCCACTGGACGTTCTCGGGTCGCAGACCGAGGGCATGATCGGCTACGTCATAGAGCAAGAGCTGGGCAATCTGGTTCCCTACGAAGTTCCCTTCGCGACCCTTCTCACCATGATCGAGGTGGACCGGGGCGACCCGGCGTTTCAAAACCCCACTAAATTCATTGGCCCGGTCTACGAGGAGGCGGAGGCGCGCCGGCTAGCGTCCGAGAAGGGCTGGTCGATCAAACAGGACGGCGACAAATGGCGCCGCGTTGTGGCGTCACCGAAGCCGCAGCACATATTCGAGATTCGGCCGATCAAGTGGCTTCTTGAGCGGGGCGCCATTGTGATCTGCGCCGGCGGCGGCGGCATTCCGAGCGTCTACGACGACGAGCGCAAACTCCATGGCATCGAGGCGGTGATTGACAAGGACCTGGCGAGCGAGCTGCTGGCCCGGGAACTCGACGCCGATCTCTTTATCATGGCCACCGATGCCGATGCCGTCTACCTCGACTGGAACACGCCGCAAGCCAAGGCCATAAAGAGGATCTCGCCAGATGCCCTGAAACAGCACGAGTTCGCCGCCGGGTCGATGGGACCCAAGGTCGAAGCGGCCTGTCAGTTCGCCGAACAAACGGGCAAGATGGCGGCGATCGGGGCACTGGCCGACCTCGAGGGAATGGTGAACGGTGTGGCTGGAACCACGGTGACAACGGGTCAGGACGAGCCTGTCTGGCATTAGCCGCAAGCCCCCGCATGTTCCGAACTGACCGGCCTAGAGCGAGTCAGGAGCGATCAATGTCACAGCAAGGATTCGTCCGCTATTCTCGCGTGCTTGAAATTGTAGGCGACATATTAAAGGTGCAGGTGCCCGAGCCGGGACCGGGCGAGCCGCCTTTGGTCCGCTTAAGCGATTTGGCCCTGGTGGAAGATACCGGTGGGCAATCGTCGTTGGCTCAGGTCATCAACGCCACCCGGGATATCGTCGCCTTGCAGGTCTTCCAAGGTACCAAAGGCCTTTCCACCCAGGCCACGGTGCGGTTCCTCGGTCACCCGATGCAGGTCACCTATTCCAGCAACATATTGGGTCGGGTATTCGGTGGTGCGGGGTATCCCAAAGACAAGGGCCCGTCGCTGGACATGGATCCAAATGTGAATATCGGCGGGCCCTCGGTCAATCCCACGGAGCGCGTGTTGGCCTCGAAGATGATCCGCACCGACGTGCCGATGATCGATGTCTTCAACTGTCTGGTGGAGAGCCAGAAGATCCCGATTTTCTCCGTCTCTGGCGAGCCCTATAACCCATTCTTGGCGCGCATCGGCATACAGGCCGACGCCGAGATCGTGGTGTTCGGCGGCATGGGGCTGATTTACGACGACTACCACTTCTTCCGGAAGGCGTTCGAGGACGCCGGCGTGTTTTCGCGCACCGTCATGTATATCAACCTTGCCTCGGACCCGATCGTCGAACGCCTGCTGGTTCCCGACATGGCACTGGCCGTGGCCGAGCATTTCGCCGTCGAAGAGCGCAAGCGGGTCCTGGTGCTGCTCACCGACATGACCTCTTTCGCCGATGCCTTGAAGGAGATCGGAATCGCCATGGAGCGCGTGCCCTCGAACCGCGGCTACATGGGCGATCTCTACTCACAGCTCGCGCGCCGCTACGAAAAGGCCTGCGATTACAAGAGCGGCGGCTCGGTGACCATCCTGAGCGTGACGACCATGCCCGGCGACGACGTCACCCACCCCGTGCCCGACAACACCGGCAAAATCACCGAAGGTCAGTTCTATTTTCACAGCGGGGTGATAGATCCCATCGGTTCGCTGTCGCGCCTCAAGCAGAACTTGA
>JAWWCG010000015.1:0-16555 GCA_033720555.1 Kiloniellales bacterium
CACGCCCATGGCCAGAGCCTGTTGCAAGATCAATCCGATGATCGTGCGATCCGGCGCGCCGATAAGCTTGAGCGTTGCGATCTCCCGGATTTTGTCCACGGTCATTGTGTAGAGGATCAGCGCAATGATCACGGCGGAGACCACGAGAAGGATGGCAGTGAACAGGCCGATCTGCTTGCGGGCCCGTTCGACGACGGAGCGGGTCAGGATGAATTCCTGTCCGGCTTGGGTCATGGCTCCCAGATGCTTCCACCGGCGCGCCGCCTCCGCCACGCTTTCCGGGGAAACATTCGGTGCGACGCGGGCGATGACGGCGTTGATCGTGTCGGTGCCGCCGGGACCGTTGCCGCGGGCAACTTCCCGTCGGGCTGCGGGCGGCGCTAGCTCAAACTGAAGCTCTTGCGAGTCCAGTAGCGTGACATACATGACCGGATCGCCGCCGGAAGAAACCTGCCCGTCGGTCAGGCCGACGACCGTGAAGGTGTTGCGGCCCAGTTCCACCCGGTCGCCGGGCTTCAGGCCCGTCCGCTTGTCGGCTACCATTTCGTAGTGGCTCCGGCCAATGGTCCGCCCGGAAACAATCCGCTCAGGACCGCCCGGACGGCCCGGCTCATACCCAACCACATAGAGACGAAGCTTCTGGCCGGCGTGCAGCGTTTCGACGGACTGGTAGGTCACGCTGCCTGCCGCACTAACGCCCTGGAGCCGGGCAATCGCTTCGCGCGTATCGCCCGGAATGCGCGACGACTCGGCGAACGGTCCGCGCGTGCCGGATTCCACCACCCAGACATCGACCGCAGGCGTTCGAACCAGTGTCAGGGCGTCTTCCACCAGCCCCCGATATATGCCGATCATCGACAGGACCACGCCCAGCAGCAGGCTGAGGCCGAAACAGGTGAGCAGGAAACGCCCGAGGTTGTGGCGGATATCGCGATAGGCCAAATTCATGGCGTTGTTTCCTCGACTTTCGCTGTGCGGCCTTCGCGCAGCCCCGGACGCAATGTGCCGATGACCCTCGCGCCGTCCGAGAGGCCGGCAACGACTTCGAGGCGTGAGTCGAGGCTTCTGTGACCGAACGTCACTTTGCGGCGTTGCAGCTCGCTATCCTCGACAGTCCAGACCGTTCCGCTGGTTCCGTCGAACCCCTCCACCGCCGTTTCGGGCACCAGCAGCGCTTCTTCGAGCACGGTCGTCGTGATGAAGACTTCGGCCTGTTCGCCGAGATGGAAGCTTTCCGGGCACGGGTCGCAGGCGATGTAGACGCGGCGTTCCTCGCTCACGCGGTCGCTTTCGATGTCGATGCGCGTGACATGTCCCCGCAACATCTGCCGAGGCAGCGACCGCAGGCGAACCTCGGCCGGTTGGCCGACACGGATATCGCCCGCCCGCGATTCATCGACATAGGCGAGCACCCAGACGGTTTCAGGTGCGACCAGCGTGAACAGCGCCGCCCCAGGAGTCAGGACCGATCCGAGCTCCTTGTGTCGCTGCACGACAATCGCGTCGTAAGGCGCTTTCAGGGTGCGATGTTCGAGAAGAACATTCTCATAGTCATACTGTGCCCTCGCATCTTCGAGGGCGGCCTTGGCGACTTCGATATCGCTGATGGCCACCTTCAGCTCTGCGGCGGCGACGTCTGCCTCCATTTGCGCTTCTTCCGCAGCCTCTACGGAAACCGTTTGGCGCTTCAAAAGCGCCTGTTTGCGTTTGTTCAATTGCTGCTTCTGGTCGAGGACGGCTCGGGCCTTGCCGACGGCGGCTTCCGCCATCCGCACGGCGGCTTCGGCGTTGACGACCCCGGCATGGGCCTTGGCGGCCCGGGCTTCCTGTTCGGCGCTATGCAGGCGTGCGAGAACGTCGCCTTTCTTCACCCGGTCGCCATGATCGGCGTTCAGCTCGACAAGCGCCGCCCCGACCTCGAAACCGATTTCGGAGAGAATGCGGGCTTCGACCGTGCCAAGGCCGAACACCTCGACCGGTACGGCTCTTTCCATCCGCACGGTTTCTACCGGCAGCGGGCGTATGAAGGTGAAAAGAAAGACTGCCGCCGCGGCCACGCCGAGCATCAGCAGCACAACGATGTGCCGGACCACTCGCTTGCTCATGACGGCGCTCCTTCGGGCGAAAAGACACGCAATTGAAGCTCGAGCAGACGGCTGCCTTCCTCGGCCAGGTCAAAGTTGCGCCCGCTGATCGACCATCTCACGGCCAGGCCCTGAACCAGCGCGACGACGAGAAAAGCGGCATCTTCCGGGTCGAGATCCTCGCGCAGTTCGCCCGCGTCGATCGCCCGCGCGGCGAGGTCGGCAATGACCCGGTGGAACCGGCTCAGGAGTGCGTAGAAGGCTTTGCGCAACCCCTTGTTCTTGGTGTGCAGCTCCCGCGAGAACAGGATCGCCGGGATCGCCGGCGTGGACTGGATCAGACGTAATTGCGTTCCGACCAATGCACGAATCTGATCGCCAGGCGAGGTCTGCGCGTCTTGGGCTTTTGCCCACCGCGCCTCCATGATCGCGCCGATACGCGCCGCAACCGCTTCCCACAGCGCCTGTTTATTAGGGAAGTGCCGGAATATGCCCGGCTGCGTCAGGCCGACGTCGCCAGCAATGGCCTCCGTCGTCAAACGCTCCGGGCCAAGCTTGTCGGCAAGGCGCAGGGTCGCATCGATGATCTCGGTTTTGCGGGCTTCGGCAGTCTTTCGGGCGCGCATCGACCCACCTAGTTAGTAAGTGATCACTAACTAACTAGGTGGGTGCCGTTGACGCTATTGTCAACTAAGTCCTTATTGGCGTTCATGGTTTGAGGGCAGTGACGAGTTTGAGCTTCCACTTTCAAGTGCTTGCGCGTAGTGTGAAATCTAGAGTCTCCCCGTAGCTCAGTTGGATAGAGCGCAGGATTCCTAATCCTGAGGCCGCTGGTTCGAATCCAGCCGGGGAGGCCACCCCGTCGCGAATCGGCGAAATTTACACACTTTCACAGTCTCAAGAAATTTATCGTGTGTAATCAGTCTGTTATGTGTAGAGCCTATTGATTCCCAGTCCTGGGATCGCGAGCCCGAATCCTGCCGGGTGCGCCCTGATAGCGCGTGCAGCGCTATCTCCCCTCACCCCCGTTCTCGTTCGTAAAGCGCCCAGGCGCCGTAGCCGACCACCTGGTCTTTCGGGCCGGCCGTGTCGCCGGAGCTGCGCAGATCGAGGCGCGCGATCTTGAGCCCGCGCGCCCGCGCCACCGCCAGCAGGCCGGCGAGCGCCCGGCAGCCGCAGGCGTCCTCCGGGCCGATCCGCGCGCCGTCGAGGGCCTCGATCGCCCGGGCGGTGGCCGCGTCGCGCGCCCGCGCGGCGGCATAGGGGCGGTAGTGGGAGAGGTCGGTGCTGACCAGGATCAGGGTCTCGCGGCCGCCCCACAGGCGCTCGATCACCTGGGCGACCGCGTCGGGCGCCACCTCGCCCACCACCAGCGGCACCAGAGCGACCGCGCCGAGCACCGTCTGGAGGAAGGGAAGCTGCACCTCGAGGGCGTGCTCGCGGGCGTGGGGGCGGTCGTCGAACACCACCTGGGGGAGGTCGTCGCGGCCGGCGAGCGCGTCGCGGTCGACCGCGAGGGCGCCAAGCGGCCCGTCGAAGGCCGCGGCCCGGGGCGCGGCGACGGCGTCGAGGTGGACCGTGTGGGCCGGGCCCAGCAGGACGACCCGGCGCACCCGACCGGCCAGGGGCGCCAGGCGCGCGTAGGCCGCAGCCGCCACCGGGGCGGAATAGACATAGCCGGCGTGGGGCACGATCACCGCCTTGGGGACGGCGTCGGCGGCGGCGGCGGCGTCGGCGGGGTTCTCCGCCGGGTCCGCCGTCGGCGCTGCCGCTGCGGCGAGATAACCCTCGACGGCGGCGGCCAGGGCCGCCGGCCGGCCGGGATAGAAGCTGCCCGCCACCGCGGGCGCGCGCAGGCCGCTCATGGCCGAGCCCTCCTCCAATAGGCGCCGAGAGCGAACGAACGGCGGGCGCGGCGCGGAATTGCCGCCGCCCGCCCCTATTTCCATATAATCCTTATGGCCGAGATCGAAACCCTCGCCGGCGCGCCGCGAGGCCTGCTCGGGTCGCCGGGGCCCTCGTGTCGAGCCGATCAAGCTTGCCGAACGACGGCCAAGCGCCACGACCAAGCGCGACGGCCAAGCGCGACGGCCGGGCGGATCCGCAGACGAATGGCTTCTTTAGGCGCCGGGGCTCTCGGCCGGCGTGTGGGTCCATTGCGGCAGGGCCAAGAGTTTCTCGCGCCCGCCCAGCGCCGCGATCTTGCGCGCTTGATCGGCATGGGCGCGGGCGTTGACCGCCTCGGGATCGAACATCTCCCACAGCCGGCGGCGGCCTTCTCGCACCATCTCGGGCGCGGCCCGCGACAGATCGCGTGCCTCGCGCGGATCGCGGGTCAGGTTGAAAAGCTGCGGCGGCAGGCCCTCGGCGTAGTGGACGTATTTCCAGGCGTCGGGGCCGTCGTTCCAGCGCACCATGGTGATGCCGACCGACGCGCCGCCGTCGTGGTATTCCGAGATCACCGTGCGCTCGGGCGCCGGCGCCTCCAGCAGCGAATGCCCGGAGAACCCGCTCGCCGGGTCGGCCAGGCCGGCGGCTTGACAGATCGTCGGCGCGATATCGATCAGGCTGACCGGGTCGTCGCGGACCTCGCCGGCGCCGAGCCCGGGTCCGGCGACGATCAGGGGCACCTTGGCGGCGTCCTCGTACATGGTCGATTTGCCCCAGAAGCCCTTGTAGCCGAGCGATTCGCCGTGATCGGAGGTGAAAACGATCACGGTATCCTCGGCCTGGCCCGCCGCCTCGAGAGCCGAGACGATCCGGCCGACGCCCTCGTCCATGAAGGAACAGAGCGCGAAGTAGGACGCCCGCGCGATGCCGCGCGCCGCCCGGTCGAACGGCTTGTCGTAGCAAAAGAACGCGGCGATCTCCCGCAGGGTCGGATGATCGGGGACCGGCTCGGCGTCCGCCTCGAAGGCGCGGGGATCGCACATCCGGTAGTACGCCTCCGGCGCGACCAGCGGGAAATGCGGGCTGAAGTAGGAGACGAAGGCGCACCATGGCCGTTCGCGCCGCCGCGGCGCGGCCAGCCACCGTTCCGCCTCCTTCGTGACGGCGCGATCGAAGCGAAGATACTCGCTGTTGCCGGGGCCGATCGTCTGCGCCAGCTCGGCGGCCCCCTTGAACTCGCACACCGGCTTTCGCAACAGGCCCGGCAGCCAACCGACGCCGTTCGGGATGTGGATCGGTAGGATCTGTTCATCGAACCCGGTCGCATCGTCTTGGCTTCGGTAATGAAGCTTGCCGATCGACGCGACGTCCCAGCCGGCCGCCTGGAGCTTGTGCCCCCAAGAGGGGACGGTTCCGTCATAGGCTTCGGCCGAGGACCAGCATCCGATTTCGTTGACGTGGCGGCCCGTGGCGATCGCGGCGCGCGCCGAAACGCAAACCGGCGAGGGCGTGTAGGCGGAGCGGAACCGTACGCCGCGGCGCGCCAGAGCGTCGAGGTTCGGGGTCTTGGGGATGCCGCCGTAACATCCAAGCCCCCAGGAAGACAGCTCGTCCGACATCAAGAAGAGGATGTTCATCGACCCCGCCCCCCATCATCGCATCCGCTCACGACGCATAGTCGGGCTCGGTTCGCTCGAGCAGCCGAAGCATGGCCTGAAAGTGAAGCGGCACCTGATCGGGATCGAACATCTCAGCCGCCAGCTTGCCGGCCCGCTCGTCGTTCATGATCTTGAGCGGGGCGCCCGAAGACATGGCCGTGATCTGATACTCGCAGGCGGCTTCGAAAAAATAGAAATCGGCGAAGGCTTCAGCGACGCTCGGCCCGACCACGGTCAATCCGTGATGCGCCATGACCAGGACATGGCCGTCGCCCAGCGCCGCGGCAATTCGGCAGCCTTCGGCGTCGTCGAAAGCGGACCCGTTGAAATCGGAATCGTACATCACCCGCCCATAGAAACGCAGGGCGTCCTGGTGGCAATTCTCCAAGCGCCCCCCCTCCAGACAGGACAAGGCGGTGGCGTAGGTCGGATGGGCATGCAGAACGCAGCGCGCCGACGCCAAGCGCCGGTGGATATGAGAATGAATGTGAAAGGCCGAGGACTCGACCTCGCCGTCGCCCTCGAGAAGCGCGCCCTGGTGATTGACCAGCAGCAGTTTCGAGGCGGTGATTTCAGACCAGTGCATGCCTTTCGGGTTGACCAGGAAGCGATCCTCGTCGACCGCGACCGTGAAGTGATTGTCCACCGCCCTTTGCCAGTTGTATCTGGACGCCAGGCGCAGCGCGGCCGCGAGTTGGATCCGGTCGTCGCTAAACTGCAAGGTCTTCATGGTGACTTCCCTTAGATTGCCGCGCCCAGACGGCGCGCATGCCATGACGATGGACGCCGCGTAAGCGTCCTTCGCAGCCGGCCGCCGAACGGCTCGCGGACGGCTAGATCTCTCCGGGGATCGCGAGAGCGCCTCGGCAGAGCGCCGGCGGCTCGGCGAAGGCCGGCCCGCTCGCGCTCAGGATTTGAACCACCAACGCGCGGGCGCCCTGAAGCCGTCGAACGGCGCGCTGCCGGTCAACTCTCCGTATCCGATCTTCTCGTTTACGCCGTGCACGAAGTTCTGGAACAGGGGCACAATGGTGGACCCTTCGTCGTGCAGGATCCATTGCGCTTCGTGATAGAGCGTCTTGCGTTTTTCGGTATCGAGCTCGGAGCGCGCGGCGACGACGAGCTCGTCGAACCTGGCGTTGCTCCAGTTCGTGTCGCCCCAGGCCGCGTCGCTGGTATAGGCCAGGACGAACATCAAGTCGGGCGTCGGCCGTGCGTTCCAGTAGCTGTAGCAGAACGGCACTTTGATCCAGACGTTGGACCAATAGCCGTCGGCGGGCTCGCGCTGTACCGTGACGTTCACGCCGGCCTTCTTGGCGGTTTCCGCATAAAGAACCGCCGCGTCGACGGCGCCGGAGAAGGCGGCATCGGAGGTATGCAGGACCACGTCGATCGACTCCAGGCCCGCTTTCTTCAAGTGGTGCCTGGCCTTGTCCGGATCGTACTCGCGTTGCGGAATGTCCGGATTGTGGAACCGATCGGACGCGGCCACGGGATGGTCGTTGCCTAAGGACGCGTGGCCTCGGAAAATCTTGTCCCGCAGCTCGACGCGATCGACCGCGAATTTCATCGCCCGCCGGACGTCCACCATGTCGAACGGAGACACATTGGCGTGCATGGGCATGGTCATGGTGGAGCCGCCCGGAACGCTGACGACGCCGAGGTCCTTGGTTGCTTCGATGCGCTCGGCGGTCTTCAGATCGAGGGCGTCGACGCCATGGACTTCTCCGGTGACGAGCGCGTTGGTTCGCGACGCGGTGTCCCTGATGGACAGCAACTCGACCGAATCGAAATAGGGTCGTTCGGGGTCGAAGTAGTTCGGATTGCGCGTGCCGACGGCCGCGACACCGGGTTCGTACCGTTCCAGAACGAAGGGACCGGTGCCGACGCCCGAAGTATAGTCGAGCACGCCGTCCTGGGACGGGCAGATCGTGAAGAAGTACTGCGCCAGATAGTACGGGAAATCGGCGTTTCTTTCCTTCAGCTCGAACACGACCTTGTCGCCGTCGGCCTTTATGTCGGCGATTTTTGCGGCCAACGCCTTGCCGCCGGATTTCGTTTCCTCGCGGCGATGCAGATTGATGGACTCGATGACGTCTTGAGCGTCGAGGGTCTTGCCGTTGTGAAACTCGACGCCCTTGCGCAGGGTGAAGATCCAGGTGGCGCCCTGGTCGCCATGGGCCCACTCGCTCGCCAGGACCGGTTCGAGGCGGCCGTCGGTGCCGACCTCGACCAGGCAGTTGCGCAACATTCTGGTCTTGAACGTCACATTATGTGCATTGCCGAGGACATCCGCGGCGAGCGTGTCCGCCGTCTCGCCGTGCGCAAATCCGAAGATCGCGTGCCCGCCCTTCTTGGGCGCCTCGGCCTTGGCCTTCGACCAAAGCGCCGAGGCCGGGCCGGCCATCAGGCCGAGCGCAATGGCCCGCTCCATGAAGGCGCGCCGTGAGACTTTGTCGGACTGGGCGAGGCGTGCGAGGGCAGAAATCGTAGTATCACGGTCGCGCGTCGTCATGTTCCGCTCCTGAACTCTGATCGATTTTTGGGTGGCGCTCGGGACAGGGTTTTGGCGCCCCGCCTCGTTCTCTTTCATTGACCGGCGGTCATTGTGCACTGCGCGCCCGAGCCGCGTCGCCTTGCAAAATCGGCCAATCCGTCATAACCGATTGGTTATGAATAAATACCGCATGAAAATTCCCTCGGTGGGCCTGCTCGTCACCTTCGAAGCCGCCGCACGGCACCAGAGCTTCACCGCGGCGGCCGACGAGCTCTACGTGACGCAAGCGGCGGTAAGTCGGCAAATCAAGAACCTGGAGACTTTCCTCGGCGTCCGGCTTTTCAACAGGCGCAACCGGTCGGTTTCCTTGACGCACGCCGGCGCGCATTACCTCTCGGCGGTCGGCGCCTGCCTGGACCGGCTCGCGGACGTCACACGAGACTTCGAACGGCGATCCGCTCCGGCGCCGCTGACCGTCGGCACCACGGCCGCCTTCTCGACGTTCTGGCTGATTCCCAGAATTTCCGGCTTTCGGCAGAAGCACCCGGAAATCGATTTACGCTTTGCGATCGACGATCGTCTGCTCGCGCTGGGGCCGGCGGGGATCGATCTGTCGATCCGCTTCGGCGACGGGACCTGGCCCAACTTGCGTCAACAGTATTTGTTCCCCAGTGACATCGAACCCCTTTGCAGCCCGCGATATTGGCAGGGTCGGCCGAAGATATCCAATTATGCGGACTTGCTGAACGAATCCCTGCTCGACCTGGATATTCCCATCGACGTGAGCTGGCGGACGTGGTTTCGCCGCCATGGGGTCATCGTGCCCGAGGACTTCAAGCGTCTGGAGATCGACCAGTACCCCGGCCTCGTCCAGGCCGTTCTCAACGGCCAGGGCATGGCGCTCCTGGGCGCCCCTCTGGTCGACGACCTGCGAGACAACGGCACGCTGATCAACCCAACCATTGGAAGCCCGGAGTCTTTCCCCGGCGCCTACTATCTCGTGAGCTCTTTGAACGCCCCGACGAGAGCGGAGCAAAGCTTGTTCGAAGAGTGGCTGCTGGAGGAAGCCGCCCGCACGCAATTGGCCGTCTCGCCGTCCCGGCCTGCTTCCGCCGAGCCGCCCCAGAGCTAGCCTGCGGCCTATCGGTCGGGCCGGGACAGCGTCCGAGCTGGAGAGACGGCTCTTCCGGCCCGATCGCAGGCCGCCCCCGCCTCGACCCGGGCGAGCCCGGCCCAGGGTGGCCGAGCGGCGGGCGCGGCGCGGAATTGCCGTCGCCCGCCCCTATGCCCATATTATCTCTATGGCCGAAATCGAAAGCCTCGCCGGTGCGCCCGGACGCCACTGGCACCGGCTCGACGACGGGCGCCTGCAGTGCGACCTCTGCCCGCGCTTCTGCCGCTTGCGCGAGGGCCAGCGGGGCCTCTGCTTCGTGCGCGCGCGCGCCGGCGACGCGGTGGTGCTGACCACCTACGGGCGCTCCTCGGGCTTCTGCGTCGACCCGATCGAGAAGAAGCCCCTGAACCACTTCCTGCCGGGCTCGGCGGTGCTGTCGTTCGGCACCGCGGGCTGCAACCTCGCCTGCAAGTTCTGCCAGAACTGGAACATCTCCAAGGCCCGGGAGTTCGACCGCCTGACCGACCGGGCCGGGCCCGAGGAGATCGCCGGCGCGGCGGCGGCGCGCGGCTGCCGCTCGGTCGCCTACACCTACAACGACCCCGTCATCTTCCTGGAATACGCCCTCGGCGTGGCCGCCGCCTGCCGCGCGCGCGGGATCAAGAACGTGGCGGTCACCGCCGGCTACGTGAGCGCCGCGCCGCGCGCCGAGTTCTTCGCCGGCATGGACGCCGCCAACGTCGACCTCAAGGGCTTCACCGAGGGCTTCTACAAGAAGCTCTGCGCCGGGTCCCTGGCGCCGGTCCTGGAGACCCTTGAATACCTTAGGCACGAGACCGACGTGTGGCTCGAGATCACCACCCTGCTGATCCCCGGCGAGAACGATTCGCCGGCCGAGCTCGAGGCGCTCGCGGCCTGGGTGATGGCGCGCCTCGGCCCCGACGTGCCGCTCCACTTCACCGCCTTCCACCCGGACTGGAAGATGCGCGACACGGCCGCGACGCCGCCGCAGACGCTGCTGCGCGCCCGGCGGATCGCCCGCGAGGCCGGCCTGCGCCACGTCTACAGCGGCAACGTCCACCACGAGGCGAGCCAGAGCACCTATTGCCACGGCTGCGGGACCCGCCTGATCGGCCGCGACTGGTACCGGATCACCGATTGGGCGCTGACCGCCGAGGGGCGCTGCCCGGACTGCGGCGCCGGCTGCCCCGGCCGCTTCGCCGGGGCGCCGGGGGCTTGGGGCCGCCGCCGGGCGCCGCTCAGGCTCGGCCTGGGCGCGTGAGGCGTCCGCCTTCCCGCCAAGTCGCGCGCCCCGCCCGGCCGCGAGGCTCTTTCCCGGCGCCGTCCTTCCTGCCATCTTGGCGGTTCGCGATGCCGGGTCGGTTCGCCGCCCCGGCCCCGCCGTGGGGCCTCAAGAGAGATCGGGGGAAGCCGTCATGCGCCTCATCATCGCCATCCTGTTGCCTTGGCTGCTGTTCTTCACCATCGGGCGGCCGCTCGCCGGGATCATCTGCCTGATCCTGCAGATCACGCTGATCGGCTGGATTCCGGCGGCGCTCTGGGCGGTCTACGCGCTCAGCCAGTACAACACCGACAGGAAGATCGAGGACGCCGGGCTCGGCCGTGACTGAGTCGTCGCTGAAGCGCCGCCTGCCGTTTCTGAGGAATCCCGGGCGCACCCTGTTCCGCCTGCTGCTGGCGTCGTTCGCGGTCGGGGTGACGCTGTCGGTCTTCGATATCCGGCCCGAGTCGCTGCTGCGCGACCTCGACGACTACGCCTACACGCTGTTCAG
The DNA here is from genome assembly GCA_033720555.1 of Kiloniellales bacterium. Taxonomy (GTDB): domain Bacteria; phylum Pseudomonadota; class Alphaproteobacteria; order Kiloniellales; family JAKSDN01; genus CALJXB01. The sequence continues at coordinate 11,037 of JAWWCG010000015.1, forward strand.
CGCCGCCGTGGACGCGGCGCGCTGGGCGATCCCCTACGTCATCATCGGCGCGGTGGTGGTCGCGCCGATCTGGCTGGTCATGACGCTGTGGAAGGCGATCCGGCGGCGCTGACGCCCGGCGGCGCAGGCTCCGGAAAGCGAAGGGAGTCCTCCGTTAGGTCCCCGCCGCCACAAGCGGCTCGAGGGCCGGGTCGATCGCCGGCGCGTTTTCCCCGATGAAGGCGAGAAGCTGGCGCGCGCCGGGGCTCACGCCGCCGCTCTTCTCGATCTGGGCGATCAGCCAGCGGGCCTCCTCGGCGTCGATCGCCTCGCGGGCGAGCGCCTCGCTCAGCCGGGCCTGTTCCTGCTCGCGCGCCTCGCGCGCCCGGTGGGTGCCGAAGAGGTCGGCCTCCTTGAAGGCGTCGGCGACCGGGACGTCGCCGTGCGCCAGCGCCTTGCCGACGCCCACCAAGAGGTTGGCGATGCTGCCGCGCTCCTCCAGCCAGCGCTCGCGGGCGAGCGCCCCGGCGGCGTCGGGCGCCTCGGGCGCGCCGCGCGGGAACATGAGGGCGTTGGCGACCGCCTTGGCGAAGAGGTCGGGCCAGGCGGGCGCGTTCTCCTCGGCGATGGTGGCGCGGTCGAGGGCGAACAGCACCTCGGCCTCCTCGCGGGTCACGGTGAAGCCGCCGGGGCTGCCGGGGGCGTAGATCACCTTGCGGATCAGCTCGACGTCGGCCGGCGCGATGACCGCCGGCGGCCGGTTCGCGCCGTAGGCGGCGGTGTCGGGGGCGAGCACGCTGTCCTTGACGGCGCTCAGCGCCAGGCGCGACAGCTCCGCCGGGCAGGCGACGCACCAGTGGACCACGTTGAGCAGCAGCTCGAGCTCGCTGGCGGCGTCGATCCGCCCGTCGCGCAGAACCGCGTCGATCAGCTCGCGCGCCTGCGCGTCGTTGACGTAGCCGCGCGGCTGCGACTGCCAGACGAAATAGTCGGTGAGCGCGTCGACGTAGAAGCGGCTCCAAGCCGCCGCCTTGTCGGCGCAGGCGCGGTCGAGGCGGATCACGGCCTCGGCCTCGCGGGCGGAGACGACCCCGTCGGGAAAGACCTGCCGGCGCAGCGCCAGCACGTCGTCGGCCGAGATCCGGCCGGCGGCGCAGATCTGATCGACCAGGTCCTCGAAATAGGCTACTTCGCTCATGGCGCTCTTCCCGATATGGCTGCGTGGGCAGGCGGGTCGTTGCGACCCCGGAGCGCGCTCGCTTCGCCGAGACCCGGCCGGTTCCGGCCGCAACCGAACGGCTCCGGGCGCCATGCTGCCGACCCGGCGTGAAGATTTCTCTAACTGAGGCCTCGCCGGCTTCATCCGCTTCGGCTAGAACCGAGTCCGAGCCTCGACCCGCCGAGAGACCCAGCCATGGTGCGTCCCCAGTCGCCTGAAATGTCGCCCGAAATGTCGCCCGAACTGCCGCCCAGCCTGTGGGCCGCGACGGCCGAGCCGGCCCCGGCCGCGCCGCGGCTGACCGGCCCGGCGGAGGCCGACGTCGTCGTCATCGGCGGCGGCTTCACCGGGCTGTCGGCCGCGCTCCATCTCGCCGAGGCGGGCAAGCGGGTCGTCGTTCTGGAGGCGGCCGAGGTGGGCTGGGGCGCCTCCGGGCGCAACGGCGGACAGGTCAACCCCGGCTGGAAGGTGCTGCCGTCGGAAATCGTCGCGCGCTACGGCCGGGCGCGGGGCGAGCGGGTGGCGCGCATGGCCCACGCGACCTGCGATCTGGTGTTCGAGCTGATCGACCGCTTCCGGATCTCCTGCGACGCGTGCCGCCCCGGCTACCTGCAGGCGGTCTTCGGCGGGCGCGGCCGGCGGACCCAGGAAAGCTGGGCGCGCGAGTGGTCGGCCCACGGTGTCGAGGTCGAGCTTTTGGACAAGAGGGCCTTCGCCGATCTGCTCGGCACCGAGCGCTATGGCGGCGGCCTGCGCGACCCCCGTGGCGGCAATCTGCAGCCGCTGTCCTACGCCCGTGGGCTGGCCAGGGCGGCGGCGGGCCTCGGCGCCGAGCTCTACGGCCGCTCGCCGGCCCTGGCGGTGTCGCGGCGCGGCGCCGGCTGGCGGGTCGCAACGCCCGACGGCGAGGTGGTCTGCGAGCACGTCGTGATCGGAACCAATGGCTACACCGACGACCTCTGGCCCGGCCTGAAACGCACGGTGGTCCCGGTCGCCAGCTTCATCGTCGCCAGCCGCCCGCTCGGCCAGAACCTGGCCCGCACCATCCTGCCGGGGCGCCACGCGGTGTCCGACACCCGCCGCGTGCTCTATTACTTCCGCATGGACCGCGACGACCGCTTCGTGTTCGGCGGCCGGGGCCGGCTGTTCGACGGCGCCGATCATGCCGACCAGGGGGACATGAGGCACCTGAAGGCGGCGGCGTGTCGCCTCTATCCCCAACTGGAGGGGATCGGCTGGGACTATGCGTGGGGCGGCTACGTCGCCGTCACGCCGGCGCACACGCCGCACCTGATGCGCCTGGCGCCCGGCGTCTTCGCCGGCCTCGGCTACAACGGGCGCGGCGTGGCCATGGCCACCATGATGGGCAAGCAGCTCTCGCTCGCTGTGCTCGGCGAGGACCCCGACATGGCCTTGGAAGCGCCGCGCCGGATCCCGTTCCACGGCCTCAGCCGAATCGGTGTGTCCTGGAACCTGGTGGCCGGCGGCTGGCTCGACCGGATGGACGCACGGCGCTAGCTGGATTTGGCCGCGGGCTTGTCCTTGGCGGAGTCGCCCGGGCCGTGGCCGGCCTTGGAGGAGGAGCCGGCTTTGTCCTGGCCGGCGCCGGAGGCTTTCTGGGACGGCTCGACGAATTCGCCCGTTAGCAGGCTGATCCGCTGGATGATCTTGTTGACGGCGGACAGGTCGTCGTCGCTGGGCGGCTCGGCGGTTTTCCCGGCCTCGTCGCCGCCGATCTCGGGGGCCGCATCGGGGCTGATCCCTGCGGCCACCTCGGGGCGGTCCGAGGCGCCCGGTTCTTCGGCCTTCGCGGCATCCGCCGACTCGGCCGACTCGGCGGCGATCGCCGCGATCTCGTCCATCACGTCCTTGAGACCCACCCCGGGGTCGCGCGGCGCGGACTCCTCCGGCGCCGCGGCCGCCAAATCCGGCGCCTCCTTGGTCTCGAGCGAAGGGGTCTCGGGCGCCGGGGTGTGGAGCGAAGGGGTCTCGGGCGCCGGCGTCGGAGCGCCGGCCTCCGCGCTCCCCGCCTTGGCCGGCGGCGCTTCAAGCGGATCGGATCCGGCGGCGACGCCGAGCCCGGCCGCGGCCGGTGCGCTGCCGTCGCCGGGTTTCATGATTCGGTCGATGCGGGATTCGAGATTGCGCATGGCGGACCCCATGTCGAGGGTTCCGCCGCTTTCGACCGCCTCCAAGAGGCTCAGCACCATGGCCCGTAGCTGCCGGCTCTCCTCCTTGGCCTCGTCGAGTTCGCCGGCGAGGCGGTCCCGGTCGGATTTGACGCCCTCCAGCTCGCCGGCGAGGCGGTCGCGGTCCGATTTGACGCTCTCCAGCTCGCCGGCTCGGCGTTGCGACTCCTCTTTCGCCGCCTCGAGATCCTGCTTCAGCTTGTCGATCTCGCTTCGCGCGCCGTCAAGCTCGCCCCGGGCGCTGTCGAGCTCGCCCCTCAGCGTCTCGACTTCCTTCTGGCTGCGGGCGAAGCCTTCCTCGACCGCGTTGACCAGGTCGCTGAGCCGCTCCCCGTAGCGGCTTTCCTGTTCGGCGAGCTGGCCGAATTTTTCGCCGACCGCTTCAACGCGACGTTTGAGGTCCGAGATTTCGGTCATGTTGTCGTGTCCTTTGGTCCTACTGCTCCGGCCGGCCCTGCCACCTCGGCGTCGTCGCGAGTTTGCAACGTCTGATCCGAATCGGGCAAGCCGCCGGTCACGATCCAGGCTCGCCGAAGGCATTTTCGCCGGCGAGCAGCGTCCATGCCACCAGGTCTTTCAAAACGGCGCCGAGCGCCTGGTCGTAGGCGGCGATGATCTCGCTCATGTTGTCCGCCTCGGCCTCGGCAACGGCCTCGAAGCTTTGCGAGCCGATGATGTTTCGCCTCGGCATCTCCACCAGTTTGGCGTTGATGGCGACCCGAACCCTGGGCAGGTCGCCGTTGAAGTACTCGGCCTGGAACTCCCGCAGCTCCGACTTGAGGATGAAATCGGCCCGCAAACCCACCGATTCGCGGCCCACCGCCACGATTCGCCGCGAGTTTTCGAAGGACTCGATCATCAGGGTCTGCACCATCAGAGGCGCGCGGTCCGTCCAGCTCGAGCGGGCATAGTACTCCATGCGCGTCGGCGAGCGCTGCAAGGCCACCCGGGTCGAGCTGAGCCCGGCGTCGGCGACCGGAATCTCCAAGATGAGCTGCCAATCGACCGTCGGCAGATCCCCGCCGAAGGTGCTCTTCGGCGTCAGCCGGTAGAGGACGGGCGGCGGTCCCTGGCCGGGCACCGGCAAGTCGCAGGCTGCCAGCATCGGCCCGAGCGCCAGCGCCAGCACCGCGGCCAAGGCCGCGCGGCGGCCCGGGTCGTTAGGGATTTCCTGCTTCATAGCCGGATTGCTGGTCTCCGAAAAGGAATCGGGCGGGATCGCGCCCCACCTCGGTGGTCACCCTGTTGAGTCCCGCCAGGAGGCTGCGCGCCTCGATCAGCAGGGAATTGAACTCGTACAGGCCGCCGGCGGCGAAATCGTGCAAAGGCTCGCGGTTTTCCGCGACCATGGCCTGGATTTCGTTGGTCATCTTGGTGAACGCCTGGGCCGAGGCGCGCATCTCCGCCAGCAGCTCGGTGGCGGCGTCGGCGCTGCCGCCGACCGACTGGTCGAGCGAGGCCGCCAGCCCTTCGACGGCGGCGACCGCGTCGTCGGCGCGATCGGCGAGCCGGGCGCTGTCGTCGCGCACCTGATTGATCAGCGACTCGAAGTGGCCCGAGGTGCGGTTGAGCGTCGCCATGGTCTGGCCGGTCTCTTCGATCAGCACGCCGATATCGTCGCCGCGCTCGGCCAGCGCGCCGCTCAGGGTGCGCAGGTTGGCGAGCGTGACTTCGAGGTTCTCCCGATTGGTCGGGCTGAGGAAGGCATTGGCCTGGGCCAGCAGGAGGTTGGCGCTGGCCAGCAATTCCGGCGCGCCTTCGAGCACTTGCTGCAGGCCCGAGGACTCGGAGGGGATCGTGGCGTAGTCCCGCCCCGGCCCGGCGGCGAGCGGTTGCGAGTCGGGCGAACCGCCCGTCAGCAGGACGTAGCGCGCGCCGGTCAGCCCCTCGATCTCCAGGCTGGCGTGCGTGTCCTGGCGCACCGGCGTGGTCGATTCGACCTCGATCGTCACGACGACCTGGCTGGGATCGTCATGGTCGAGCCGGATATCGGTGACCGCGCCGACGCGCACGCCGCTGTAGCGCACGGGGCTGCCTTCGTTGAGGCCCGTGACGGTGCCCGTGAAGCGAATGTCGTAGCGCGCGAATTCGGTGTCGAACTGCAGCTTGGCGAACCACAGCACGAAAGCCGC
>JAWWCG010000016.1:0-16520 GCA_033720555.1 Kiloniellales bacterium
CAGCGCCAGCGCGTGGCGTTGGCCCGTGCCATCATCAACCGCCCTAATCTTCTTCTTCTGGACGAACCGCTCTCGGCGCTTGACCGGAACTTGCGCCAGGCGATGCAGCTTGAGCTCAAGGGCCTGCAGCATGATTTGGGTATCTGCTTCCTCTTCGTCACCCACGACCAAGAAGAAGCCCTTACCATGTCCGACCAGGTCGTTGTGCTGAATCTGGGTCGAATCGAGCAGGTTGGACCGCCGGAATCGCTCTATCATCGTCCCGCGAGCCGATTCGTAGCCGAGTTCGTCGGCGACGGCTCTCTTTTCTCGGGGCGGGTCGAGGGGCCTGCCTTCGATCCAACGGTGGTGACCGGCGACGGATTGCGTTTTGCCGTCGAGGCTGGCGCGCCGGTCGGTCAAGGGGTGACATTGCTCCTGCGCCCGGAGCATCTCGAGGCGGCACCCGAGGCGCCTGATGGCGCTTATGGGATCATAGAGGCAATCCTAGTGCAGTCCGTGTTCCTGGGCGCGTCGCGAAAGTTCGTCTGCCGCCTCGCGAACGGAGCGATGATCACCGCTGCGCCGACGGGCGCCGGCGCCGAAACGTTGGGGCAGGTGGCCCCGGGCGCGTCGGTACGCCTCGCCTACCGCCGCGATCAGCCGCATTTGATACCGGAGGCGTGACATGGCTCGCAGAGGGAACACCCGCAGACTCGCCGTCTTGCTCGGGCCTACGACCCTCTTCCTCGGGACCTGTTTCCTCGGCCCGCTGGCCGTAATGATCGTTTACAGCTTTCTTGAGCCAGGCCTTTATGGTGGAGTCGTGTGGAATTTTTACCACTGGAATTATGGCCGCATTCTCGGCTGGGCGGACGGCGAATGGGAGGCCTTCGACCCTGTCTATGCAGAGATATTCCTGCGCTCAGTAAGGCTGGCGCTGACCAACGTTCTTGTCACGCTTGTGATTTGCTACCCTGCGGCACTTTGGGTGAGCGGCCTGTCGCCGCGTTGGCGGACGCTGATTGTCTTCCTGGTCACCCTGCCGTTCTTCGTCAGCCTGGTCGTGCGATTGTTCGCCTGGGTACTGATACTGCGCCCAACCGGCTTTCTGAATTCGAGCCTCCTCGGTCTCGGACTGATCTCCGAGCCGATCGACATCATCTTCACCGAGACCGCGGTCTTGATCGGCATGGCCTATGTCTTGCTGCCGTTCATGTTCCTGCCGATCTATGCCAATGTCGAGAAGCTCGACCGCGAGTTGCTCGAAGCCTCCTCCGATCTGGGCGGCAGCCCTCGACAGACCTTCATGAGGGTGACCCTGCCGTTGACGCTTCCCGGCATCGCGGCCGGCGCCGTACTGGTGTTCATTCCTAGTCTCGGGAATTTCATCGTGCCCGATCTCTTGGGTGGCGCGAAGGTGCTGATGATCGGCAATCTGGTCGAGCAACAATTCCTCTCCGCGCGCAACTGGCCGTTTGGGTCGGCTCTTTCCGTGATGATCATGGTCGTGATGTTCGTGCTGATCCTGATCTATTTATGGCGGATCGGCCGCTCGGAGGAGGCCACATGAAACGCCCGTGGTCTAAGCGGATCTTCGGCGTTTATGGAATGCTGTTTCTGGTGTTCGTATACGCGCCAATCATCATGGTGGCGGTGTTCTCGTTCAACTCGAACCCGGTCAATATGATGATCTGGTCGGGATTCACCTTCGACTGGTACTGGTCGATCTTCGGCTACCCCACCCAGCTGAACGAGCAGACGCTCTACGTCGAATCGACCCACCAGTTGCTGGCCGCCGTGAAGAACAGCCTGATCGTAGCCGTGAGCACGACCACCATATCGACGATCCTCGGCACCATGACGGCGCTCGCGCTCTACCGTTACCGGTTCCTGGCGCAGCGCCTCTATCAAGGTCTCCTCTATATGCCGATGGTGATGCCAGACATCGTTCTCGGCATTGCTTTGCTGGTGTTTTTCGTGAGCGTCGGCGTCGCCCTCGGCCGTATCTCGATTATCGTTGGTCACTGCACCTTCTTGATCTCCTACGTTTTCGTAGTAGTCAGCGCGCGGCTCGCGGGCATGGACGACACCCTCGAGCAGGCCTCGGCCGATCTTGGCGCCAATCCCTGGGTAACCTTCCGCAGGATCACCCTTCCCCAGATCCTGCCGGGCGTGATCGGCGGGGCGCTGCTCGCCTTCATCATTTCGATGGACGACCTTGTGATCACCTATTTCATCGCCGGAGTCGACTCGACCACGCTGCCCGTCTTCATCTACGGCATGTTGCGGCGTGGCGTGAAGCCTGAGATCAACGCCATCGCCACGCTTATGCTGACGTTGTCATTTGTCATCGCCTCGCTTGGCCTATATTTGCGACGGCGGCGATAAGGGGAGGCACAGTCGATGACGAAACCACGAGGACGCGATCTCGGCCTGCCGTTTCCGGGGGAAACAGGGCGCCACAACGCAATCACCGATGTTCCCGGAGTCGAGGTCGGCTACCGCACCCGGATCGAGGGCGACGGCCCGCTGGTTCCAGGCCGAGGCCCGGTACGCACAGGAGTAACTGCGATCTTGCCGCTCGGCCGCTGTCCGGAGCCTCAGCCGGTCTGGGCCGGAATGTATGCGCTCAACGGCAATGGGGAGATGACCGGAAGCCACTGGATTCGCGATGGCGGCTATTTCGTCGGACCGATCTGCATCACCAACACTCATAGCGTCGGAATTGTGCATCATGCGGCGACCAGATGGATGATCAGAACCTACGCCGACGCCTGGCAGGCTGAGCATCTTTGGGCTATGCCGGTTGTGGCAGAGACCTATGACGGGCTCCTCAATGACATAAACGGACAGCATGTAACGGAGGCGGATGCGCTCATGGCTCTCGATGCCACGAAACCGGGCCCGGTCGCCGAGGGCAACGTGGGCGGTGGTGCCGGCATGATCTGTTATGAATTCAAGGGTGGTACCGGCACGTCCTCGCGCCACCTCAAACTGGACGGTGAGGACTTTCACATTGGCGCCTTGGTCCAGGCGAATCACGGCATGCGGCCGTGGTTCACGGTGTTGGGTCGGCGGGTCGGCGAAGCAATTACAGAAGATCGCATGTTCGCCTCGGAGCGGGGATCCATCATCGTCGTTCTCGGCACCGATTTGCCGATGGCACCCCACCAGTTACGCCGGCTTTCCAAGCGGGCGGCGATCGGCATCGGACGCGGTGGTACCCCCGGCGGCAACAACTCGGGCGACATTTTTCTAACCTTCAGCACCGCCAATCGCGGCCCGATCCCCCAGCTGGCGGGGCCTCGGCGCACGCTCGAGACGATCAGCGACGAAGAATTCGACCCGATCTATCTTGGCGCGACGGAAGCAATCGAGGAAGCGGTGATCAACGCCATGCTCGCTGCCGAGGATATGACTAGTCTGCGACCGCCGGGCTTGATTTGCCGCGCCATCGATTCCGATCGCTTATGCCGCATTGTGCAGGGCGGGTGAACAATGCGGTTAAGCCAATTTCTTTCGTGATCTGCCGAGGCGCCAACGAGGAGACCAGACATGCTGGACGTGACGGGCTTTGTTCCGGACTCCTGGGAGGGGCGGGACTTGCGCTCGATGCTACATGGCTTCACCCATCTCGGCACCCTGAGGAAGTATGGTCCGGTCGTGATAACCCGCGGCGAAGGAATCTATGTCGAAGACACCCAAGGCAGGCGTTATCTGGAAGGGAACTCCGGCTTGTGGAACATGGTGGTCGGCTTCGACCACGCGGGTCTGATTGAGGCGGCTTGCGATCAGGTCCGGAAGTTTCCAGCCTATCACGCGTTTTTCGGCCGGGTTAGCGAGCCCTCGGTGGCGCTCGCCGAGAGATTGCTCGAGATTGCCCCGACGCCTATGAGCAAAGTCTTCTTCACCAATTCGGGGTCCGAGGCTAACGACACCGTCGTCAAGATGCTATGGATGATCAATCATGGGGAAGGACGCCCGCAGTGCCGAAAGATCCTGTCACGCCGCAATGCCTATCACGGCGTCACGGCGGTTACGGCGAGCATGACGGGGAAGGACTATGTCGGCGCTTTCGGATTACCGCTCGACGGCTTTCTCTTCGCTGAGTGTCCGCACTATTGGCGTTTCGGCCGGGAGGGGGAGAGCGAGGCCGAGTTCACTCACCGTTGCGCACGAGACCTCGAGGCGCAGATCGAAGCCGAGGGGCCGGAGACCATCGCCGGTTTTTTCGCCGAGCCTGTCATGGGAGCGGGCGGCGTCATTCCGCCACCCGAGGGCTATTTCGCTGCGATCCAGCCAATCCTCAAGAAGTACAACATTCCTCTGGTTGCGGATGAGGTAATCTGCGGGCTCGGCCGAACGGGCAAACTGTGGGGCTGCGAAACCTATGGTATAGAGCCCGATATCCTCGTCGCCTCGAAGTGCCTGACAGCGGGCTACTTCCCGATGGGCGCGATCCTGGTCTCGGAGAATATCCAGGAGCGCCTGCTGGCGGCGGCCGAGGAGTTTGAGGAGTTTCCGCACGGCTTCACGACCGCGGCCCATCCCGTGGGTTGCGCGATTGCGCTGAAAGCGATTGATGTGATCCTAAACGAAGGCGTGTTCGACAACGTCGTGGCGGTCGCCCCCCATTTCCAATTGCTGCTCAAGGAGCTCGAGGCGCATCCCCAGGTCGGCGAGGCGCGCGGCATTGGTTTGATGGGCGCACTGGAGTTGGTCGCCAACAAGCAGACCAAGGCGCCCTTTCCGCCCGAGCAGACGGTCAGCGAAGACATCGCCAACGTGGCCCTAGAGCATGGCCTGATTTGCCGGCCAATCGGGCAGGCAATCGTGCTCGCGCCGCCGTTCATCATCACCAGGGCCCAGATCGACGAGCTGTTCGAGAAGCTTCGAAAAACCCTCGAGCACGTGTTGGGCCGCCAGGCAACTGACGCCGGCGCATAACCGCTGTTTCTTGGAGTGGAGCAGGAGCGGAAGAAGTGTCTAGATATCAAATAAACGATGCTGACCTCCGATATGCGGCCGAGTTCAAGGCCCAGCCGCTCGGCTATCATAGTCCCGGGCTGCAGCGAGTCTTGAATGTCATGCGCGGCGGGCCCAAAGCCGGCAAATACGTCCTGGTTGTGCGCGAGCCGTTCAAGCGTTGGTCCCTCGGCCGCTTGCCTGCATCCCGTGGCGCGCCGGTGCAGATCTTGGACGGCTGGGATTTCACCAACCTGGAAGACGCCGAATGGGCCGTTTTCAAACTGCGCTGGAAGGCGCACACCGGTCGAGACCTTCCGTTGTGAGCGATCGGCAAAAAGATACTCCTAGGAGTCGGCGGAGATCGGCGACTTGACTCGCATCCTCGCTTACGCGGACCGCCTCAGCGCGGCGCCCGGCGAGACCGTCCGGGTCATGGTAAGCTGCGACGGCCTCGAGCGCTTTGACGCCGAGTTGGTCCGCGTCGTGCAGGGCGACATAAACCCCGCCGGCCCCGGTTTCCGAGAGCAGCCGGTTCGCCACGACCTGGGCGGCCCGTTTCCGGGCCGCCACCAGCCGATCAACAGCGGCTCCTACGGGTTGATCGGAGATCACCCGGCCTTCAGAGGCCTCACCTCTCTCGGCATCCTGGCGGCCTTGTGGCCGACCATGCCGGGCCATGGTTTGCAAACCATCGTGAGCCGACGCGACGCGGCATCGGGGGCCGGATTTCGGCTGTACCTGGACGAACGGGGGGCTTTGGCTTTTGAGATTCGATCCACGGACGACGGGGCTGAGGCGGTATCGACCGGGAAACCGCTACTTCCCCAGAAATGGTACCTGATTGCCGGCGGCTATGACGCAGAGACCGGCGAGCTCATCGTCGACCAAAGGCCGCTCCATCCCTACCCGAGGGTCGATGACTCGGGCCAAGTCTGCTTCTCAGGGACGCCCAGTCTCTCCCAGAATGGCATCGCGTCGCCGGTCATGCTCGCGGCCGAGTCGGCGTCAGATCAACCAACAATGCACCATCTGAATGGCCGGATTGACAGTCCGAGCCTTTGGTCGCGTCCCTTGGCCGACGCGAACCTCGAGCGGCTTATCGAGATCGACGGCCGACACCCGGCCCATGGCGATCTGGTGGCCGCCTGGGACTTCTCGATCGACATCCCGACGGACCGTATCGCCGATCTCGGGCCAAACCATGTGGACGGCCGACTGATCAACCTGCCGACCCGCGGCGTGCCCGGCCGCAAGTGGACGGGCGAAGAGCACAACTGGACCAAGCGGCCCGCGCATTACGGGGCCATTCATTTCCACGACGACGACCTCTACGACTGCGGCTGGCAGACGGATCTCTCGGTAACAGTTTCCGAAACCCTCCGTAGCGGCGTATACGCGGTGCGCCTGCATGCGGGCGGCGAGGAGTACTATGTTCCCTTTGCGATTCGTCCACCTCGCGGGCGACCCTCGGCGCCCGTCGCCTTTTTGTTGCCGACCGCCAGCTATATGGCCTACGCAAACAATCGCATCGGCATCGATGTCCCGGAGACGGAGATTGTCACGGGCCGCCTCGTCCAGCTAAACCCTATCGATCTTTTCATGCAGGAGCACCCCGAACTCGGCTTATGTTTCTATGACCTGCACAACGACGGCAGCGGCGTCTACTACTCCTCGCGGTTGCGCCCGATCGTCAACATGCAGCCGAAGCATATCGGGCATCTCGGCGGCGTAGGCTCAAACCTGTGGCAGTTCAATGCCGACACCCACATCCTTGGCTGGCTCGAACAGCTAACCCAGCCGTTCGACGTGATTACCGACGAGGATCTCGAGACTGAAGGACTCTCGGCCATCTCCGGCTATCGCGCCGTGATCACGGGCACGCATCCCGAATATTACAGCGTCAACATGCTGGATGCCCTACAGGCCCACGCGACCTGCGGCGGCCGCCTGATGTATCTCGGCGGGAACGGCTTTTATTGGCGCATCTCGTATCACCCGGAGTTGCCGGGTGTCGTCGAATGCCGCAAATCCGAGGATGGCATTCGCGCCTTTGCGCCGAGGCCCGGCGAGTTCTATGCCAGTTTCACCGGCGATTACACAGGCCTCTGGCGTCGCAACGGCCGCCCACCTAACGTTTTGACGGGCGTCGGCATGGTCTCTCAAGGCTTCGATGTCTCCTCGCCTTACGTCCGCACCGAAGCCAGTCGAGACCCCCGGGCGGCGTTTATTTTCGAAGGGGTCGAGAGCGATGTCATCGGCGATTTCGGCTTGTCGGGAGGCGGGGCGGCCGGCTTGGAGCTGGACGCCGCTAACTCGGCGCTTGGCACGCCCCCCCATTGCCTCGTTCTCGCCTCGTCGCAACGCCACACGGACGTCTATCTCATGACGCCGGAAGACATGAACGATCCGGCGCCGGGCCTAGGCGGGACGGAGGCGGAGATCATTCGTAGCGATATGGTCTTTTTCGAGACGTCGAACGGCGGCGCCGTCTTCTCGACGGGATCGATCGCCTGGGCTGGTAGCCTTTCCCATAACGGCTACGATAACGATGTCGCGCGCATCACCGCCAACGTGCTGAAGCGCTTCGTCGATCCGAAGCCGTTCTGACCCATCCGAATTTTCGTCAACCAGCTGACGCATCGTTCGGCCTTACACTTCGATCGCGATCAGCCAGAACCCTACAGTGGCGAGTGTGTCCTTGATCGTCCAGCGCTCGGCACAGTGCATTAAGGGGTTCGCCGCGTGGTAACAGACCACCCCGACTTTGATGGGTATCTCCGCCAACTCCAGGACAATCAGTAATTGGATTGCGTCAGCGGGAGCTGCGAAGAGCAACCGCTGCGTACTTTAACGGTGGTCAGTCCCAGTCGGCCTGGACGAAGACGACGAGGGGGCGACCGGCGTTATCGCGGAACGTCAGTCGCGGTCCATCCCGTTCGTAGGTTGCCACCGCCGCGAGGGCATCCAGGAATGACGCCTCGCGGGCCATCGCCGGCTCCTCGCAGGCCATACGGGTCGAACCGAAAGGGCCCATCTCGATCATGCCGTCCTCTAGTCGGTAGGAGCCGAAGAAGCTGTTGCAGCCGGAATGGCCGCTCAGCCGTCCGTCGCTCTCGAAGCGCAGAAACAAATCCGCATCCTCCGGCAAGGTTGCGTCACCGAGCTGTGTCGGCCGCCACTCGCTGCCGGCCAGCTCAGCCACGGCCACGGGCAGCGCCAGCGACAGACCCATTGCGAGGGCCAAAAGGACCGTTCGCACCCTCAACATCTTCACCGCTCCACTGCTATTAGGCTATAAAGACAAGGTTCGCCGGGCGAATTGTCAGGCAGGCCGAACGCAAGGAGTTCGAACTTCCAGGTCCGTATGCCGCCTGCATCGATCACCGGTGACCTGCGGCCTGTCCGGGGCCGTCTCGGACACCGCCCGGAGAAGCTTTTGAGTTCACTCAGCAAAAGATGATACTGAGCGGCAGGCTTTGGCGCCGTGCCTAAGTACGGTAGATCGCGGCGCAGGTTGAGGTGGTTTGGTTCGCTCTGTTCAGACCAGTGCATCGACGCAACAGTCGCGCAGGACGCTGTCGATTCGGCGCAAGCCCTCCTCGAGCGTGGCCGTGTCGCCGCCGATGCCGATCCGCAGATGCCCATCCAGCCCGAACCAGTCGCCAGCCACGACAAACACGCTTTCGCGCTCACGGATCAACCGAGTGAGTTCCGTCGAATTAATGGGAAAATCGTACTGCACGAACGCCATTCCGCCCGCCGCTGGCGGCACGTAGCTGAGACGGCCGTTCCACCGGGTCACCCAATCGTCAACGCGTGCCACGTTACGCGCCAGAATCTCGCGGCTGCGCTTCAGGAGCTCTTGCCGGCGATCCGGGCGAAGAATGCACGCGGCGACGAACTGATTGATCGGGCCGGTGCCGATGGTGACGTAGTCCTGGCGGCGCAGGACATCGCCGAGCATGTCCGTCGGCGCGACGAGCCACCCGAAGCGCAGGCCGGGATGGGCGAGCGATTTGGAGGTGCTCCCCGTGACGACGGTCCGCTCGTAGCGGCCCCAAAAGGTCGCCGTCTCCAGCCGATCGCCGATCTCGGCACCGCGATAGATCTCGTCGACGAACAGCCAGGCGCCAGCGCGTTCGGCTATCTCGACTACGCGATCCCTATCGCCGGCGCTTAGCACCGCGCCGGTTGGATTGTTCGGATTGCAGAGCGCGATCAGGCGCGTCTCAGGCCCGACCGCCGCCGCGAGCGCGTCGGTGTCGAGGCGCCAGTCCCGTCGAGAGTCGAGTGTGACGGTCCGGAGGCGAACGCCGAAGGCGCGCGCAATTCCCTGAATTTGAAGGAAGTTGGGGATGACGAAGACCACTTCGTCGCCGGCTTGGCAAAGCGTCCAGATGGTCAAGAAGTTCGCCTCGGCCGCGCCGGTGGTCACTAAAACGTTGTCGACGGCCGCGCCCGGATACCAGGTCGCGATGGCGGCGCGCAACTCCGGCGAGCCTTCGGTGTAGCCGTATCCGAGCTGCAGGCCGCAAAGTGCCTCGCGCTCGGCCGGGCGCAACAGCTCGCCGATCGACAGCGCCTCGACGCCGCTCTCGGTCAGGTTTATCTCGACCTCGTTCTCGAACAGCGACTGATTCCGCTCCAGCAGGAAGGTCTCTATATCCATGATCGTCTACTCCAGCCCGGCAAGAACCGCCTTGGCGATCTCGATGTCCTGGACGGCGACGCCCGTCAGGTCGGCGACCGTGATTTGATCGTCGGAGGTGCGCCCCGGCGCCTTGCCCGCGACCACGTCGCCAAGCTCGACGAGTGCCGCCTGATCCACGGCGCCGGCGGCCAGCGCCCGACTTATCTCGCCGCACACCCGGCATTGCGCGATGCTGTCAGCGACCACGAGATCGGCCTTGCCGAGGATCGCGGTGGACAGCTCCTGCTTAGTCTCGGTGTCGGAGCCCATCGCGGTGATATGGGTGCCCGAGCGGATATCGGCCGCCTGGAGCAGCGGCGCGGTCGCGGCCGTCGCCGTCACGATGAGCTCGGCCTCGGCGGCGGCCGCGGCGGGTGAATCGACCACCGTGACCGTAAAACCTGCCGCCGTCAGATCCGCAGCGCAAGCCTCGGCCGCCTCGCGCCGGCGCGCCCAGAGGGCAATCCGGCGGCACGCGGTCACCGCCATGAGGTGGACCGCCTGCAGGCGCGCCTGTAGGCCGCCGCCGAGCACGGCGATGGTCGAGATCGCCTTCGGCGCCAGGTACTTTGCGGCGACGGCGCCGGCAGCCGCCGTGCGAATGTTGGTTAGATGCCCCTGGTCGAGCAACACGGCTTGCGGCAGGCCGGTCCGCGCGTCGAACACCAGCATGAGCCCGGAGTTGGGCGGCAGCCCCCACTTGGGGTTGTCGTAGAATCCCGTGGCGACCTTGATCACGAAGACCTCGTCGCCTTCGACATAGCCGTACTTGATGTGAGCGTCGCCCGGCGGGTCCGCGAACAGCAGTTCTCCCACCGGCGGCACGACGGCGCGCCCGGCGGCATAGGTCGCGAAGGCGCGCTCCATGGCGGCGACCACGTCGATTCCTGGCAAGACGCGCTCGATTTCCGCGTGCGTGACGATGCGTTCCGCCATGGTCAGTCGCCGAGCCCCGCGTGCAGGCAGACGATCTCGGTCGCCTTGACCAGCGCGCGCGCCGCCAGCTCGGCCCGCTCCTCGATCAGGCCGCCGTCGCGGTCCAACAGCCCGAGGCCAGGATTGAGCAGCATGTTGCCAGCGTAGATTGTCGCCGGCTCGACCCCCATAGCCTCTGTCGCAAGCAGGATGGGGTTGGTGTTGGCATAGAGGTCCTCGAGGGTGAACAGGGGGATGCCGAAGCCCTCGCCGTCCCAGGTCCTGTGGTAGTTCAGCTCGGTGCCGCCCATGTGATAGGACTTGGTGAAGAGCAGGCCGTCGCGCAGTCGCGCGGGCTTCAGCTCCGCGAAGGCCGCGACCAGGATGTCGTGGTAGCGGTCCACGGGGGCCCGGACGCGCTCCGGCTCGTCGCGCAGGACCTCCAGATAGGCCAGCAGGCCGACGACCGAGTCGCGGCCAGGGTCGGCCGCCGAAAAGACCGCCTTGCCATGGGAGGACACATGGCCGAAGCGCTGCCCGGCGAGACCGAGCGATTTCCGGACCGTCAGCATCTCCTCGGCGCGTCCGACGATCAGCCCGGCACACGGCGAGCGCCCGGCCTTGTCCATACTCCACAGCATGACCTCGGCGCCGACGTCCTCCGGCGATAGGCCGATGCCGGGAACGCAGCTCGCCGCATCGACTACGAAGGGGATGTCGTACTCGCGCGCTAGCTCGCCCATACCCCGCATCAGAGCGGGCCGCCCGTCGCCGTCCTTCGCACCATGGCCCCAGCCGGGCGTATCGTAGCCGACGGTATGCAACCCGGTGATCGTCGGCGCGTGGCGCTCGCACACGCGACGCATGGTCTCCATGGTGCCGTCGACGTCGCAGTCGACGAGCAACGGCACGATGCCCTGCTTGATGCCATGGACCTCGTAGCGCGCGTTAGCGAAGCGGACGAAGACGGTATCGAGGTTCGCCAGGCACTTCGCCTCCATGCCGAGTTCGCCGCCACTCACGGTCCGATCGACCGACACGTTCTTGTACTTGGCCGGAAAGGGACGGCCGTAAGCCATGCCCCATTCGACATCGTCGGCGTAGGTCGAGATCATGCGCGCCCGATAGGCCTCGCCGCGTCGCATGAACGGCGGCGCCATCAGCGTTTCGATGACGACGCGCAGTCCGGCTTCGCAGGTGTTGACGACGGCGCCGTCGTAGTCGTCCCCGTAGAGGTCCTTGACCACATTGCGCAGGCAGTCCTCAACCGTGCGCAGCGGCAAGATTTCTCGCTGGTTCGCCTCGACGATCGCGTTCAAGACGTAATCGGGCAGCCGGGCGGGACAGGACGAGGCGCCGGAGTAAAGACCGATTTCGCCCGTGAGCTTGTCGAGCCCGAGCTTATGACCATAGCTCTCAGCGTCGGAGACGATCTTCGAGGTCCGGTCATAGATCCGCTGGTACCATTCGTGCCGATACACCTTGTCCTCCTCGGGTACGATCAACTACTAGTGTCCCGTCTCCATGGCGACCCGGCCTGACGCGGCCGGCGCTGGGGTTGCCTTCCTCTCCCTGAAGAGCTGCAGTTCGCCGATGCGAACAAGCCACGAAACACCGAGACCGATCACGAGATAAATGCCGGCCGCGGTGAACATGGGAACGAAAGGATCGAACGTTTCCGTGTAAATCAGTTTCGCCTCGCCCATGAGATCGAGAATCGTGATGGTGCTGACGATCGACGTGCCCTTCATCAACAGCACGAGTTCGTTGCCATAGGCCGGCAAGGCGATTCGCACGGCGAGCGGCAGCCGCACGAGGAAGAACAGCTTGCGCCCTGCCAAGCCGAGAGACTTCGCGGCCTCGATCAGGTCCACCGGAACGGCCCCCAGGGAGCCGCGGACGATCTCGGCGGTATAGGCGCCGGTGTTCAGTGAAAGGGCAATGATGGCGCACCACCAAGGGCTCTGGAGGACGACCCACAAAACGCTCTCGCGGACGAATTCCAGCCGAGCAACGCCGTAATAGAGAAAGTAGAGCTGTACCAGTCCCGGCGTTCCCCGAAAGACAAAGGTGAAACCGGTCGCGAAGAGATAGATCGACTGATTCCGGGAGAGCCGCGCCAAGCCCATTGGGATCGC
Organism: Kiloniellales bacterium; assembly: GCA_033720555.1. GTDB lineage: Bacteria > Pseudomonadota > Alphaproteobacteria > Kiloniellales > JAKSDN01 > CALJXB01. Next base: position 12,694 of record JAWWCG010000016.1, read on the forward strand.
GATGAGCAGGCCGAAGGCGGCACAGGAGAACATGAGAACGAAGGTGATCCCAGCGGCGTCCAGGAGACGCTGAAGGACATCGACGAAGTATCCCTCGGCCATGGTTCGGCCTCACGCTCCGCGCTTCATGTGACAACGTAACCCCGGTTCACCCGGATCTCGAGCTTCGCGATCACCGAATTCGATACGGCAGTGATGACGAGGTAGGCGACCACCACGGCGGTGAAGAATATGAAGGGAGAGCGGGTTGAGGCGGCCGCCATCTGGGCCGATCGCACGACGTCTTCGAGGCCGATCGCCGAGACGAGCGCGGTCTCCTTGAGCACCGTCATCCACAGGTTCGACATGCCCGGGAACGCCAGGCGCCAGACTTGGGGCAGTATGACCTTGAAGAACGTCACGCTGCGGCCCAGTCCGATCGCGCGCGCAGCTTCCCACTGTCCGTCGGGAACCGCCTGGATGGCACCGCGAAAGACCTCGGTCTGATAGGCCCCCTGAACGAGGCCCAGCGCCAAAATCCCCGATGTCAACGCGTCGACCTCGACATAGCCGGCATCGCCGAACCATGACAGCACCTCGCCAACGGCCATGCTGCCGCCGAAGTAGATGATGGAGATCACCACCAGCTCCGGCAGTGCCCGAAACGCCGTGCTGTAGCCGGCTGCCAGACGATTGAGGCCGCGAAGCTCGGAGCGTCTCGCAATCGCTCCAAAAATGCCGATCAGCAGGCCGAGAAGATAGGCGCCCGCGGCCAGCTCCAATGTCACGAGCACGCCGCGGGCCATCTCGTCGCCCCAACCCTGGTCTCCCCAAACGAAAAGTTCGATCATTGGTCGCCTAGAGCCTCGGGTTCGCGGACGAGAGGGTCACGCCGCAGTGGCTTCGTCGATCGGGAACAGTCAGGTGCTGGCCCGATCTTTGTGACGGCCGCCTCAGCCGTGTGCGTCCGACCTGTCGGCTCAAGCGTCGAACCGTTACTGCGCCCTGAGATCGATGCTTTCGGGGAAATACCTGCTCTGGATCTCGTCGAACGCGCCGGTCTCGTACATGGCGTCGATCGCCTGGTTGAGGCGCTCGGCCAATTCCGTGTCGTCAAGCTTCATGGACATGCCGACGCCTTGGCCGAAGCAGCATGGATCGTCGAACTGCGGCCCGACCAGCTCGAACTGATCGCCCTCGGGCGAATCGAGGATCGTCCCGTAGATTGATGGCGTAGTTTCGAGCCAAGCCTGACACCGGTCGGCGATCAGGTCGAACTTGATGTCCTCCGCGCCGTCGTAGAAGTTGATCTTCGTGTCGGGATAGTTCTCCTTGAGCCAGTCGTTGGGGCTCGAGTTCTTGAACATGCAGACCGTCTTGCCCGCGAGATCCGCCGGTTCCACGCTGCTCAGGGCGCCCTTCTTCGCAACGAAAGAGTACTTTGCATGATAGTACGGCTTAGTGAACAGCAGCTTCTTCTTGCGCTCCTCGTTGATATCCATCGAGGAAATGATGGCGCGGTATTTACCGGCCATGAGGCCAGGAATGATTCCGGACCACTCCTGCACCACGATCTCGCACTGGATGCCCATGTTGTCGCAGACGAAGTTGATCACATCGATATCGAAGCCCGAGCATTCGCCCGAAGGGTCACGCTTGCTAAAGGGGGGGAAATCGCACTCGTTGCCGATTCTCAGGGGTTGGTCGATCTCCGCGCGGGCGCCGGGCGCCCACGAGAGCGCGAGGAACCCGACCGCTATCGCGGCGGAAGCGCAAAATAGTTTCGATATGCCAGACATAGAAGTCTCCCGTTGTTGTCCAATGCATGCTCGTCGCGGCGGCGCAGCCATCGCCTTGCGAGCCGGAGCCCGCCGAGGCCGCAACGTCTTTCGGTTCGGCCAAGAGGCTCGCCGTTTAGCCGCTTGGAGGAATTGAAGGACAGACAGACAGTTCGATAAATAGCGCCCCAGGAAACTTCAGTTTCTAATCTCTGAACCTAACCGCCGCCCCTTTGGTTCGCGCTCATGCACGCAATGTTTCCCAAAGCGCGACCTCAACCACTCGCCGGTTCTGCTCAAATGCAGCCAAGCCGTCGATGGCGCGCGGCGATTCGACGCGTCGTGGCGTTTGGCGGCTTCCCCTTGAGGCCGAGAGTCCCGCGGCTACGAACAGGACGAGAATATGACGACACGGCTTGGCTCACTGGACCTATTCCCTCCAGCGGAAAGATTTACCTACTTCGATGCCGCTTCGGTGGGCTTGACGCACAAGGGCGCGGCGGCCGCCATCAATCGCTGGCAGCAGTCGCTCGCCGAGGAGGGCACGGTCGCCTTCGACGAAGCGGCCGAGACCGCGATTCTTGCTGGATTGCGGAGTGCCGCGGCGCGACTACTGAACGCCCGACATGAGGACCTGGCGATCGCCTCGGGCGAAACGCCGCTCATGGCATCCCTCGCCTGGGCGGTGGCGCCGGCCGCAGGAACCAATATCGTCGCAACCGAAATCACTCACCCGTCCACGGTCTATCCCTGGATGCGTGTAGCCGAAAGCACGGGCGCTGAGCTGCGCTGGGCGCGGGGCGAGCATCACTACGTGGCACCGCAGGCGATCGAAGCGATGATCGATCGGAACACCGCCGTGGTTTGCCTTTCACACGTCGAATACGGGACCGGGCAAACCCACGATCTGAAGCGCTTCGCCGAGATCGCTCATCGGCACGGCGCGCTGCTCGTCGCTGACGTCACGCAGTCCGCCGGACAGATTCCAATCGACGTGGCGGCGACGGACATCGATGCGGTCGCCGCGTCGACGTACAAATGGATCTGCGGCCCCTTCGGTGCGGGGTTTCTCTATCTTGCGCCTCGCCTCCAGGATACCCATCCCGGCATCGTGGGCTGGCGTAGCCACAAGGACATGTGGGACTTCCAGGCAGACCGGCTGGAATATCCGGCGTCAGCCGTCCGCTACGAGTTCGGAACCATGGCGTACGGCACCGCCCTGGGGGCTGCCGAGGCTATCGACTACCTCTTGGAGACTGGGATCGACGCCATAGCGCGTCACAACCGCCTCATTGCTGACGAGCTGTGGGTGGGACTCGAGGATCTGGGTGCCGAGATTCTCTCGCCCAGCAGCTCGGAGGAACGCTCGGCGACAGTCGCCGCGCGGTTCCCGGGACGCGACAGCGCGGCCTTTGCGGCGGCGCTCAAGCGAGAGGGCGTGATCGCGTCCCTGCGGCGCGACTTCATTCGCTTCTCGCCGCACCTATACAATGGCTCGGAGGACGTGGAGAAAGCGCTTTCGGCAATCCGAGACGGCCTCGGCGGGTGAGCGAGGCGGCCGAGAGAAGAGCCCCGGCGACTGGCAAGCCAATGGAGTCTCGTAACTTTTGTCCCTTGTGTTACGATCAACGACCGGTTCGACGCCGAAAAGCGGGCCGCCGAGCCTGTATTGGACCTGCAGTCGAGACCGCTCGTGGAAATGCGATGAAGTGGCCACACAAGCTGTTCTTGGGACAGGTCTCGGATTTTGAACTCCGCCTGCTGCGCGTATTCCGGGTAGTGGTGGAGTGTGAAGGATTTACCGCCGCGGAAACCGAGCTCGGCATCACGCGATCGACGATCAGCAAGCATATCAGCGATCTGGAGACCCGGCTGGGTGCGCGTCTGTGCGAACGTGGGCGCTCGGGCTTCGCGCTGACGTCGGAGGGCCGAATCGTCTACGAGGCGACCGCCCAGCTTCTCATGGCGGTGGAAGAGTTTCGCTCTCGCATCAACCAGTTTCATGCGGATCTGGTGGGCGAGCTTCACATCGGCCTGATCGACACCATGGTTACCATGGAGGAGAGCGGG
>JAWWCG010000017.1:0-16412 GCA_033720555.1 Kiloniellales bacterium
CCTTTTTCCGGGACGACCTCCGGTCCGGGAAGGTCGTCGAGCTGTTTTCGGATTCCGCCAGCGGCGTATACTTTCTCGAAGCCGCCCCCGGTCCCTTGCGGCCGGCGGTCAGGACCTTCGCCAACTGGCTCAAAGCCAAGGCGGAAAAGGTGACCACCTGATCCGCCGGCGCGATAAAGGCGTCGCTTCGTCGCGATTTCGCGTCGGGCCCAACGGCAACGCCGCCAGCCCGGATTCAGATACACGACCGGACGTCCGTCGTCGGTCGCGTTCGATGGTGTGCGGATGGGTCGATGGCGTGTGTCAGGCGGGCCGATGAATCGCGGGGCCCTCTTGCATTCGATGGGGGCCAGGGGCGAAGGCGGGCGCCGCGCGCCGCGGCGTGGCGTCGAGGCCAGGGGCCTAATAAAGCTCTTCCAGCACCTTGCCGTAGGCGGCGCGGATCTTGTGGCGGCGGATCTTCAGGGTCGGCGTCATGAGGCCGTTGGCGACCGTGAAGGGCTCGGGCGAGATCGCGTAGCGGCGGATCTTCTCCAGGTTCGACAGCTTGCCGTTGACCCGCTCCATGACCGGCTGAAAGGCCTTGTGCAGGTCCGGCGCCTGGGCCAGCTCGGCGAGCTGCACGCTCTTGCCGTTGGCCTTGGCCCAATGGCGCACGAACTCCTCCTCGGGCACCACCAGGGCGACCAGGTGAGGGCGCTTGTCGCCGTAGACCATGGCCTGGGAAATCTCCGGCTCGAGAGTCAGGATGCCCTCGATGCGGGCCGGCGAGACGTTGTCGCCGCCGGAGAAGACGATGATGTCCTTCTTGCGGTCGGTGATGACGAGATAGCCGTCCTCGTCGATCTCGCCGACGTCGCCGGTGTGCAGCCAGCCGTCCTGCAGCGCCGCGGCGGTGGCGTCCTTGGCGCGCCAGTAGCCCTTCATCACCATGTCGCCGCGCACCAGGATCTCGCCGTCCTCGGCGATCTTCACCTCGACGCCGTGGAGCGGCGGGCCGACGGTCTCCATCTTGATGCGGTGCGGCGGGTTGGCGGAGATCACCGGGGCCGCCTCGGTCTGCCCGTAGCCCTGCAGGATCGGCAGGCCCAGCGCGGTGAAGAAGCGGCCGATGTCCGGATTGAGCGCGGCGCCGCCCGAGACCATGGCCTTGAGGCGGCCGCCGAAGCGCCGGCGCATCTTGGCGCGCACGAGGCGTTCGGCGATTAGATCCAGGCACCGCTCGGCCAGACTCAGCCGGCCGTCCCCGGCGCCCTGCTTCAGCCCGAGCTCCACGGTGAGCTCGAACAGCCGGCGCTTGAGCCGGTTCTCCCGGTCCATGGCGCGGCACAGCCGCTGGTGCATGGACTCGTAGAGCCGGGGCACCGCGGTCATGATCGTCGGCCGCACCTCCGCCAGATTGTGCAGCAGCTTGTCGGCGCTCTCGGCGTAGTAGATCTGCGCCCCGATCGACAGCGGAAAGAATTGGCCGGCGGTATGCTCGTAGGCGTGGGACAGCGGCAGGAAGGACAGGAAAACTTCCTCGCCCAGCCCGTATTGCTGCAGCAGGTGGTAGGCGCTCAGGCAGTTGGCGAGGATGTTGCGGTGGCTCAGCATGACGCCCTTGGGCGCGCCGCCGGTCCCCGAGGTGTAGATGAAGCAGGCCACGTCGTCGCGCTGGGCCCGGGCGGCCTGAGCGTCGATCTCGTCGGGCGCCTCGGCGCCTTCCTCGAGCATCACCCGCCAGGTCACCACCTCCGCCTCGTGGAGCTGGTCGAAGTCGGGCGCCGCCATGGTCACCATGAACTGGCCGGCGTGGGAATCCGCCACGGCCGGCAGGACCCGGTGCGCCAGGTTGGCGGTCGAGACGATCGCCGCCATGGCGCCGCTGTCGGCCATGATGTAGCGGTGGTCGATCTCGGTGTTGGTGGTGTAGGCCGGGACGGTGATCCCGCCCGCGGCCATGATCGCCAGGTCGGCGATCAGCCACTCCGGGCGGTTCTCCGAGACCAGCACGACGCGCTCGCCGTCCTTGACGCCGCGCGCGCGCAGGGCGCGGGCCAGCAGGCGCACTTGCCCCTCGACCTCGCGCCAGGTCCACTCCCGGTAGACGCCGCCCGACTTGGCCCAGACCAGCGGGCGGTTCCCGTGGCGTTGGGCCAGCTCGAAAAACATGGCGGTGAGGCTGGGCCAGGTTCCGTAGTCAGAACGGCTCATGACGGTCGCTCGCCGGCGATCATCCAGCTCCCATTTCGAAATCCCACTTGGCGACCAAGATATGCCGGCCTATATGGCTCAGGGTCAAGGAGTTGAGCGATGACAGCCACGGCCGCCGAACGCACACCCAACAGCGAAGACCTGGGCAAGCTGCCGGACTGGGACCTGAGCGACCTCTACGCCGGGCCCGACGCGCCGGAGCTCGCGCGGGACCTGCAGGCCGCGGAGGCCGACGCCCAGGCCTTCCAGACGCGCTACCAGAACGCCCTGGCGGGCCTCGGCGGCGACGCCCTCGCCGCGGCGATCGCCCAGTACGAGGCGATCAACGAGGTGCTTGGCCGGGTCATGAGCTACGCCCAGCTCGTCCACGCCGCGGACATGGGCGACGCCGAGACCGGCCGCTTCTATCAGAACATGCAGGAGCGCACGACCGACATCTCGACGGCGCTGCTGTTCTTCACCTTGGAGCTCAACCGCCTGGACGAGGCGGCGCTCGACGCCAAGCTCGCCAGCGCGGCGCTCGCCCGCTACCGGCCCTGGCTGCGCGACATCCGGGCGTTCCGCGAGCACCAGCTCTCCGACGAGCTGGAATCCCTGCTGCACGAGAAGCAAGTGGCTGGGCGCGCGGCCTGGATCCGGCTGTTCGACGAGACCATGGCGGATCTCCGCTTCGACTTCCGCGGCGACAAGCTGACCTCGACGGAGATCCTGCACAAGCTGACCGATCACGACGGCGAGGTCCGCAAGGCGGCGGCCCTGTCGCTCTCCGAGGGGCTGGCCGCCAACCTGCGCGGCTTCGCGCTGATCACCAACACCCTCGCCAAGGACAAGGAGATCGAGGACAAGTGGCGCCGCTTCGCGCGGCCTGTCTCTTCGCGCAATCTGGCGAACTTCGTCGAGGACGAGGTCGTCGACGCCCTGGTCACGGCGGTCAAGGCGGCCTATCCGCAGCTTTCCCACCGCTACTATCGCCTCAAGGCCGGCTGGCTGGGCCGCGACCGGCTGCCCTACTGGGACCGCAACGCGCCGCTGCCGGAGGACCTGGACCGCACCATCGCCTGGGAGGAGGCGCAGCGCCGGGTGCTCGACGCCTACCGCGCCTTCTCGCCGGACCTGGCCGAGATCGGCGGCCGCTTCTTCGAGCGGTCGTGGATCGACGCGCCGGCGCGTCCGGGCAAGGCGGCGGGCGCCTTCGCCCATCCGACCGTGCCGAGCGCCCATCCCTACCTGCTGCTCAACTACCAGGGCCGGCCGCGCGACGTCATGACCCTGGCCCACGAGCTCGGCCACGGCGTCCACCAGGTGCTGGCCGGGCCCCAGGGCCACCTCATGGCGGACACGCCGCTCACCCTGGCGGAGACGGCGAGCGTGTTCGGCGAGATGCTGACCTTCCGGGCGCTGCTCGCCGCCGAGACCGACGCCGGCCGGCGCAAGGTCATGCTGGCCGAGAAGGTCGAGGACATGCTGAACACCGTGGTCCGCCAGATCGCCTTCCACGAGTTCGAGCGCCAGGTCCACGACCGCCGCCGGGCCGGCGAGCTGTCGGCGGCGGAGCTGGGCGAGATCTGGCTCGAGGTGCAGCGCGAGAGCCTCGGCCCGGTGTTCGAGTTCGACGACAGCTACCGGGTCTATTGGGCCTATATCCCGCACTTCATTCACGCGCCGTTCTACGTCTACGCCTACGCCTTCGGCGACTGCCTGGTGAACTCGCTCTACGCGGTCTACCAGGACTCGGCCGAGGGCTTCGCAGAGAAGTATCTCGACATGCTGCGCGCCGGCGGCACCAAGCGCCACAAGGAGCTGCTGGCGCCGTTCGGGCTCGACGCCTCGGACCCCGGCTTCTGGGCCAAGGGCCTCGCGGTCATCGAGGGCCTGATCGACGAGCTGGAGCGGGCGGACTAGGCCTCCGCCTTGCCGCCCTCCAGGGGCCCGCCCATCTTCTTCCAGGCGTCGATGCCGCCCTTGAGGTGGCAGGAGTTCGCGAGCCCGGCGTCCTGGGCGGCCTGGACCGCCATGGCCGAGCGCTCGCCGTAGGCGCAGTAGAACACCAGGCGCTTGCCGGTCGCCGTGGCGATCTCGTGCAGCAGGCCGCCGGGCCGCACGTTCTCGTCCAGGTCCGGATAGGGGGCGTGGAGCGAGCCCGGGATCTGGCCGTGGGCCGCCCGCTCGTTCTTGTCCCTGAGATCGATCAACACCACCTCGGGCTTGCCCATGGATTGCCGCGCCTCGTCGCAGGTGAGCGACCAGCCGCGCGCCTCCACCGCCTCCTGCGGCAGGCCGATCTTCAGATTGGCCGGCACCGCCACGTCCATCATCTTCGGATTGGCCAGATCGAGGCCCGCCATCAGCTCGGCATAGGCCTCGGCCGAGCCGACCTGAAGGCGCGGGTTGTGGCGGCGCTCCTCGCCGATGGTGCTGACCGTGTCGCCCTTGTAGTCGTGGCCGGGGTAGACCAGCGTCTCGTCGGGCAGCCGCAGCAGCTTGTTGAACAGCGAATCGTAGGCGGCGTGGGAATCGCCGTTCTGGAAGTCGGTCCGCCCGGTGCCGCGGATCAAGAGCGTGTCGCCGGTGAACACCCGGTCGTCCATCCGGTAGCAGTAGGAATCGTCGGTATGCCCGGGCGTGTAGAGCGCGCGCAGCGAGACCCCTTCGATCTCGATGGCGTCGCCGTCCGACACCCGGATCGAGACCACGTCGGTCTTGCTCTCGCGGCCCATCACGGTGGCGCAGCGCGTGCGGTCGCGCAGCGCCCCGAGGCCGGTGATGTGGTCGGCGTGGACGTGGGTGTCGATCGCCTTGACCAGCTTGAGGTCCAGCTCGTCCAGCAGCGTGAGGTAGCGCTCCACCTTCTCGAGCACCGGGTCGATGATCAGCGCCTCGCCGCCCATGCGGCTGGCGATCAGATAGCTGTAGGTGGACGATACGCTGTCGAACAACTGTCGGAAGATCATGGCTTGTCCTCGGGTCTGGCTGGCGGGTCTGGCTGGCGGGTCTGGCCGGTCCTCAAGCGGCGTCCAGCGGCGCGCTCGGGATCTGGCCCGGCACGACGATGCCGCCGCGGCGCCGGCCGCGGCGCACCTCGCCGTAGCGTTCGGCGAAGGCCGGCGGAAGCTCGCGGCCGTTCGGCGCCGACAGCCACAGCCGCAGCAGGTGGCGCCGGCGATGCGGCTCCGGATGGTCCTCGTAGGCGGTCCGGGCGTGGAGGATCTGGTGATTGTGCAGGAGCTGGATGTCGCCCGGCTCGAAGGCCATGTCGAGATAGAGATCCGGATCGTTGGCCAGCTCGTCGAGCAGATCCATGGCCGCGATCTGCTCGGCGCTCAGCCGCGGCACCTCGGGGAAGCGCTGGGCAGCCTCGATGAAATCGCGGGCGTAGATCACGCTCACCTCGCCGGCGTGATGATGCACGATGGGCAGCGCGTAGGTGGGGCCCTTGCCGGCCGGCACCTCGCCCTTGCGATCGACGGTGAAGGGGGCGGCGAGCACCGCGGCCAGGTCGGGGCGCCGCCGCGCGATCTCGTTGACCAGCGTCGTCGAGCTGACGATGCGGCTGAGCCCGCCGGCCTTGGCTTTGCGCAGGCAGAGCAGGCCGACGATATCGCAGGAATCGGTGTGGAACAGATGGCGGTGGCGGGTCTGGTAGATCCGGTGCGCGGGATTGGCGGGGTCCTTGCCGATGTCGGTGACGTGCCCGAGCAGGTGGCCCTCGGCGTTCTGCGGCACCGGGTCGCCGAAGTGGCGGCCGAGGCCCCAGAAGGCGACGGCGCTTTGCTGTCGGCTCCAGCGCGCCACCGGCAGGCCGCGCAACAGCACGAAGCCGCGCCCGCGCACCACCTCGTTCGCCAGGGCGCCCAGCCTCTCGGCCAGGCGCGGCAGGGGGAAGTCCTCGCGGCCCAGGTCGGGAAGCGCGATCCGCCGCTCGAGCGCGCGCGCGACGGCGCCCTCGATCTCCGCCACCTCGGTCTCGGAGAACGCCACGATCCAGTCGCGCGAGCCGGCCAGGTCGCGACCGCGCCAGGCCGCCGGCCCGGCGGAGACGAGGGGGCTATCGGTTCCCCCGGTGCTGTAGCCGGCGCTATGGCCGGCGCTACGGTCTGAGAGCAGTGTCATGGTGGCGCACGGCCGGCGGACAATCTCGATCAGGGCCCCGATATTGAGACCCCGACATTAAGACCCCAAAATGAGAGCGGGCGAAAGGGCCGCTGCGCCGCTTTTCGCGCGAGCGACCGCCCGACGACCGCCCGGCCGAGCGCCCCGCCAACCGTCCGGCCGGCCTCCGCCCCCGGCGGGCGGCGAAGCCCGGCGGCAAATTTCTGGGGATTCTCCCGTTTTCTCCCGCGCGATTGCGTCTATATTAGAAGGATGTTCGACCGCCGCATCCCCTTCGGCGATTCGCCGGTGCTGCGAGTGGGCGCCCGCGTCGGCGTCCTGCCGCTGTTCCTTTTGTTCCTGATCGTTTCCGAGGGACCGGCCGCGGCCGGCTGCAGCGACAAGCCGGGGCCGGGCGTCGACTGGACGAAGTGCCAGAAGATGCGTTTGGTCTTGAAGGGCCAGGACCTGAGCAAGGCCCAGATGGAACGCGTCAACCTCGGCAGCACCGACCTCATGGAGGCCAATCTCGCCGGCGCCGTGATGGTGAACGCCGACCTCGAGCGCGCGCGCTTGAAGGAGGCCAACCTGGAAGCGGCCGATCTCACCAAGGTCCAGGGCGGTCGCGCGGACTTCGAGGAGGCCAATCTGGCGGGCGCCGTTCTCACCAAGGCGGAGCTGGCGCGAGCCAATTTCATCGAAGCCAATCTGACCAAGGCCGACCTGACCAAGGCGGAATTCGGCCGTGCGGACTTCTCGGGCGCCGATCTCACGGGCGCCGACTTGAGCTACGCCAACGTTTCGCGCGTCCAGTTCGACGGCGCCCGGCTGGCGGGCGTGGACATGACGGGCGCCTATACGCTACTCGCGCACTTCGAAGGCGCCGATCTCTCGCAAACGGTGGGGCTGGAGCAGGATCAGCTAGAGATCGCCTGCGGCGACGACGAAACCAAGCTGCCGGACGGCCTGACGTTGCCCGGGTCCTGGCCTTGCGGCGAGTGATCAGAGACATCTGAGAGGTGGTTGGCGCCGCCGGCGGGCCTGGCTCGGGGCCGAGATCCGTCGCGGTGATCGGTGCCGGCATCGTCGGCGTTTCGACCGCCTTGTTCCTCCAGCGCGACGGCCACGCGGTCACCCTGATCGACCGCCAGGGCCCTGCGGCGGGCGCCTCCTACGGCAACGCCGGGGGCGTGGTCTCGGCCGACTGCGCGCCGCGCGGCATGCCGGGCGTCCTGCGCCGGCTGCCGCGCCTGCTGATGGATCCGACCGGGCCCCTGGTGTTGCGCTGGCGCTATCTGCCGCGCATCGCGCCCTGGCTGCTCCGACTGGTGCTGGCCAGCCGGCCCGCGCGGGTGGCGGCCATCGCCGACGCCTTGGCGGCCCTCAACGGCGGGGTCGAGGCGGCTTGGCGCTCGCTCGCCAGCCAGGCGGGGATCGGCGACCTGCTGCGCCCGGCCGGCTGGCTCGAGGTCTACGAGACCGACGCGGCCTTCGCGGCGACCGGGCCCGAGCGCAGGCTCATGGCGGAGCGGGGCATGCCCTTCGAGGTGCTGAACGCCGACGAGCTGCGCCAGCTCGAGCCGGCGCTGGCGCCGGTCTTCAAGCACGCCTTGCACATGCATCACTGCCTTTTCGTCGCCAACCCGGGACGCGCCGTCGCGCGGCTGGCCGCGGAGTTCCGCGATCGCGGCGGCCGCTTGGCGATCGCCGAGGTGACCGGCTTCGAGCTCGCCGAGCGGCCCTATCGGGTGCTGGCCGAGGCCGGCCCGGTGACCGACGCCGACGTCGTCGTGCTGGCGGCGGGCGCCTGGTCGCGCGGCCTCGCCCGACAGCTCGGCGCGGCGGTGCCGCTCGACACCGAGCGGGGCTATCACCTCATGCTGCCGCCGATGGAGCGGGGGCTCGGCCGCCCGACCTATCACGGCGAGCGGTCCTTCGTGCTGTCGCCCATGGAAGAGGGCACGCGGCTCACCTGTCAGGTCGAGTTCGCCGGCCTCGACGCGCCGCCGGACTATCGCCGGGCGCGCCGGCTGCTCGCGGCCGCCGCGCGCATGCTGCCCGGCCTTGAGACCGAGGAGAAGAGCGCCTGGCTCGGCTTCCGGCCCTCGCTGCCGGACTCCCTGCCGGTGATCGGCCCGGTCGCCGGCCTGGCGGACGTCTACCTCGGCTTCGGCCACGGCCACCTCGGCCTGACCCAGGGGCCGGTCACCGGGCGGATTCTGGCGGACCTCGTCGCCGGCCGCGACCCGGGCATCGATCCGGCGGCCTACCGCCCCGGGCGCTGGTAGGCGCGCAGGCCGGCAAATGGCGGGCTGGAAAATGCCGGGGATAGAGGCCATGTCTCGTCCATGAGCGAAGAGGACTTCGGCCTCGAGGGGTCGACCCTGAGCGGCCGCGTGCGCCGCTTCGCCCAGGTCGGCGGCCAGGTCGGCGGCCTGGCGGCGCAGCTCGTGGGCGCGCGGCTGCTGGGCCTCGGGCTCGACCGGGGGCGCCATTCGGAGGACTTGCGCGCCGCCTTGGGCGGGCTCAAGGGGCCGCTGATGAAGGCGGCGCAGATCCTGGCGACCATTCCCGACGCCCTGCCGCCGGAGTACGCCGAGGCGCTGCGCCAACTGCAGTCGAACGCCCCGCCCATGGGCTGGCACTTCGTCAAGCGGCGCATGCGCACCGAACTCGGCCCGGACTGGCAGCAGCGCTTCGCCGGCTTCGAGCACGAGGCGGCCGCCGCCGCCTCGCTCGGCCAGGTGCACCGCGCGGTCGCCGAGGACGGCCGCGAGCTGGCCTGCAAGCTGCAGTATCCGGACATGCAGTCGGCGGTGGAGGCCGACCTGCAGCAGCTCAAGCTCGCCTTCGCGGTCTACCGCCGCTACGACAAGGCGATCGATCCATCGGACATCTACCACGAACTGGCCGCCCGGCTGCGCGAGGAACTCGACTACCAGCGCGAGGCCCGGCACATGCACCTCTACGCCGGCATGCTCGAGAAAGAGGCGGGGGTGGTGGTTCCGGACGTCCTCGACGACCTCTGCACCGACCGCCTGCTCACCATGACCTGGCTCGAGGGCAGCCCGCTGCTCGACTTCGTGGCGCGCCACGCGGACCAGGAGCTGCGCAACCGGGTCGCCCTCAACATGTTCCGCGCATGGTACGTGCCCTTCTACAACTACGGGGTGATTCACGGCGATCCGCACCTCGGCAACTACACCCTGCGCGAGGACGGCACCGTGAACCTGCTCGACTTCGGCTGCATCCGGGTGTTTCCGCCGCCCTTCGTGCGCGGCGTCATCGACCTCTACCGCGCCCTCAGGGACGACGACGAGGACCTGGCGGTCTCGGCCTACGAGATCTGGGGATTCCGAAATCTAGGGCGCGAGCTGCTCGACGCCCTCAACATCTGGGCGCGTTTTTTGTACGCGCCGCTGCTGGAAGACCGCCAGCAGCCGATCATGGAAGGTGAAAGCGGCGTCTACGGCGCCCGGGTCGTCGGTCAGGTGCACGAGGAGCTGCGCCGGCTCGGCGGCGTCCGGCCGCCGCGCGAGTTCGTCCTCATGGACCGGGCGGCGATCGGGCTCGGCTCGGTCTTCATGCACCTCAAGGCCGACATCAACTGGCACCGCCTGTTCCACGACCTGATCGACGACTTCGACGAAACCAAGCTGGCCCGGCGCCAGACGGCGGCTCTCAAGCAGGCGAATCTGCCGCTGGACGGCTGATAAACCCTTGGCAAAGCGAGTCTGGCACGCCATCTTGGCCCGGGGCTCCCCAGGGGGCAAGTTGGGGCATTTTCAATAGCCGGATTGACCGACGATGAAGATCGCCATTCCCAAGGAACGGCGCGCACACGAGGCGCGCGTGGCCGCCTCGCCCGAGACCGTGAAGAAGATGATCGCCCTCGGCTGCGAGGTGGCGGTGGAGAAGGGTGCCGGCGCCGGTGCGGCCATGGTCGACGAGGCCTACCGGGAGGCCGGCGCCGAGATTGCCGCGAGCGCCAAGGCCGCGCTCGAGGGCGCCGACATCGTCCTCAAGGTCCAGGGCCCCAAAGTCGGCGGCAAGGACGGCGAGCTCGGCCTGTTCGCCAAGGGGACGGTGCTGGTCGCGCACCTCGACGCCTTGCGGGCCAAGGACGAAATCGCGGCGCTCGCCAAGGCCGGCGTCACCGCCTTCGCTATGGATCTCATGCCGCGGGTCACCCGCGCCCAGTCGATGGACGTGCTGTCGAGCCAGGCCAATCTCGCCGGCTACAAGGCGGTGCTGGACGGCGCCGCGGAGTTCGGCAAGGCCTTTCCCATGATGATGACCGCGGCCGGCCGCATCAATCCCGCCAACGTCATGGTCATGGGCGCCGGTGTCGCCGGCCTGCAGGCGATCGCCACCGCCCGCCGCCTGGGCGCCGTGGTGCACGCCACCGACGTGCGCCCGGCCGCCAAGGAGCAGGTCGAATCCCTGGGCGCCAAGTTCGTCGCGGTCGAGGACGACGAGTTCCGCCAGGCGGAGACCGCCGGCGGCTACGCCAAGGAGATGTCGGACGCCTACAAGGAGAAGCAGGCGGCGCTGATCGCCGAGACCATTCCGAAGATGGACCTGGTGATCACGACCGCGGCGATCCCCGGCCGGCCGGCGCCCAAGCTGATCTCGGCGGACATGGTCAAGTCCATGAAGCCGGGCTCGGTGATCGTCGATCTCGCCGTCGAGACCGGCGGCAACTGCGAGCTGAGCGAGCCGGGCAAGGTGGTCGCCAAGCACGGCGTCGCGATCGTCGGGCACTACAACGTGCCGAGCCGCCTGGCCGCGGACACCAGCCAGCTCTACGCCCGCAACGTGCTGAACTTCCTGGGGCTGCTGATCGACAAGGAGACCAAGGAGCTGGCGATCGACACGGACGACGAGATCATCAAGGGCACGCTCGTCACCCGCGACGGCGCGGTCGTCCATCCCAGCCTGGCGCCCGCCGAGGCGAAACCGGAGGCCGAGCCCGACGCGGGGGCCGGCGAGGCTCCCGAGGAGAGGAAGAGCGATGGCGAGTGAATCCCTGTCCCGCCAAGCCGGCGAGCTGGCCGAGCAGGCGCGAAGCCTGTCCGAGGGCCTCACGGGCCTGGCCCAGGAGCTGACCCAGAGCTCGGCCCAGGTGGTGGAGCACGCCGGGCTGTCGCCGCTGGTGATCGGGCTCACTGTGCTGGTGCTGGCGGTCTACGTCGGCTACCACGTGGTCTGGAGCGTGACCCCGGCGCTGCACTCGCCGCTGATGGGCGTCACCAACGCGATCTCCTCGGTCATCATCGTCGGCGGCCTGATCGCCGCCGGCTCGGGCGGCAGCGGCGTCAGCGACGTCATGGGCTTCCTCGCGGTGACCCTCGCCAGCGTCAACATCTTCGGCGGCTTCCTGGTGACCCACCGCATGTTGTCGATGTTCAAGAAGAAAAAGCGATAGAACGGGGAGCGGGCCATGGACGCGAATTTCGCCGCGCTGTTCTATCTCGTCGCCTCGGTGTGCTTCATCATGGCCCTGAAGGGCCTGTCGCACCCCGAGACCAGCCGCCGCGGCAACATCTTCGGCATGGTCGGCATGGCGATCGCCGTGCTGACGACGCTGCTGGTTCTGCCCGATCTCGGGCTCAACCTGCTGACCATCCTGGCCGGCGTCCTGATCGGCGGCTCGATCGGCACGGTGATCGCGCTGCGGGTCCAGATGACCGCCTTGCCGCAGCTCGTGGCCGCCTTCCATTCGCTGGTCGGCCTGGCCGCCGTCTTCGTCGCGGTGGCGGCCTTCTACAACCCCAGCGCCTACGGCATCGGCACGCCGGGCGACATCAAGCTCAATTCGCTGATCGAGATGTCGATCGGCGCGGCGATCGGCGCCATCACCTTCACCGGCTCGGTGATCGCCTTCCTCAAGCTGCAGGCGATCATGAGCGGCCGGCCGATCGTCTTTCCCTACCAGCACTGGCTCAATCTCGGCCTCGGCATCCTGACCGTGATCCTGGTCGTCTGGCTGTGCAGCTCGCAAACCGGCGTCGCCTTCTGGCTGATCGTGGTGATCACCCTGGCGCTCGGCGTGCTGATCATCATTCCGATCGGCGGCGCCGACATGCCGGTGGTGATCTCCATGCTCAACTCCTACTCGGGCTGGGCGGCGGCCGGCATCGGCTTCACGCTGGAGAACAACCTGCTGATCATCGCCGGCTCGCTGGTCGGCTCCTCCGGCGCGATCCTGAGCTACATCATGTGCAAGGGCATGAACCGCTCGTTCGTCTCGGTCATCCTCGGCGGCTTCGGCGGCGAGACGGCGGCGGCGGGCGAGGACCTCGGCGACCGGACCTATCACCAGGGCTCGGCCGAGGACGCGGCCTTCATGATGCGCAACGCCGACAAGGTGATCATCGTGCCGGGCTACGGCTTCGCGGTGGCCCAGGCGCAGCACGCCCTGCGCGAGATGGCCGACCTCCTGAAGGAGGAGGGGGTCGAGGTGATCTACGCGATCCACCCGGTCGCCGGGCGCATGCCGGGGCACATGAACGTGCTGCTGGCCGAGGCCAACGTGCCCTACGACGAAGTCTTCGAGATGGACGAGATCAACCGCGACTTCGCGGCGGCGGACGTGGCCTTCGTGATCGGCGCCAACGACGTGACCAATCCGGCGGCCAAGACCGACCAGTCCTCGCCGATCTACGGCATGCCGGTCTTGAACGTCGACGAGGCCCAGAACGTGTTCTTCGTCAAGCGCACCATGGGCTCGGGCTACGCCGGCATCGACAATCCGCTGTTCTACATGGAAAAGACCCGCATGCTGCTGAGCGACGCCAAGAAGATGTGCGAGGACATCGTCAAGGCGCTCAGCCGCTGACGGCGGCGGTCGCGCGCCGCGTCCCGGCGGCGGATCGGGAGGCGGCGGATCGGGAGGCGGCGTGAGCGAAAGCGGGGGCGGGCAGCCGGCGGCGCGGGTGCCGATCCTGATCCCGGCCCTGCTGGTTTCGGCCTCCTTCGTCAGCATCCTCTCGACCGACCTCTACACGCCCTCCCTGCCGCACCTGCAGACGGTGTTCTCGGCCGACGCCGAGCGGGTGCAGCTCACCATGAGCCTGAATCTGCTCGGCTTCGCCCTGGCGCAGCTCCTGCTCGGCCCGCTGTCCGAGCGGGTCGGCCGACGCCCGGTGCTGCTCGGCGGCTTGCTGGGCTTCGCCCTGGCGAGCCTCGGCTGCGCGCTCGCCGGCTCGATCGACGCGCTGATCGCGGCGCGGGTGCTGCAGGGCGTGACCGCCTGCGCCGAGGCCGTGGTGGGCTACGCGGTGATCCGCGAGATCTACGACGAGGCGGGGGCGGTGCGCGTCCTCGGCGCCTACGGCATGGCGATCGCGCTGGCGCCGGCGATCGGCCCGGTGATCGGCGGCCACATGCACGTCCTGTTCGGCTGGCGCTCCAACTTCTTCCTTCTGACCGGCCTGATCCTGGTGGTCGCCTTGCTGATCTGGCGCAACCTGCCGGAGACCCTGCGCGAGAGGGACCCGGACGCGGTGCGCCCCGCGCGGATCCTGCGCGGCTATCTGGCGCTGCTGCTCGACGGCACCTTCATGACCTACGCGCTGGTCTCCGGCCTGGTCGTCGCGGCCCTGTTCGCCATGGTGACTGCCTTTCCCTTTCTCTTCATCGAGCGCATGGGCGTCGCCACCGAGAGCTACGGCTACTACTACGCCGCCATCGTCCTCGCCTATTTCTTCGGCTCGCTGCTGGTCAACCGCGTCGCCGGCCGTCTGAGCAGCGACCGCCTGCTGTCGATCGGGCTGGCGCTGTGCGCCGCCGGCGGCCTGGCGCTCTTGGGGCTGGTCGCCCTCGCGCTGGAAAGCCCGGCCGCGGCGACGGCGACCCAGTGTCTCTTCGCCTCCGGGCTCGGCCTGGTCGTGGCGACCGCGCCGGTCCGGGCGTTCGACGTCAGCCGCCTCGGCCACGGCTATGCCTCGGCGGTGATCGGCGCGGTGCAGATGGGCTTGGGCGGCCTGGGGGCCGTTCTGGTGGGCGCTCTACACGACGGGACCGCCTGGCCGGTCGCGCTGGTCATCGCCGGCGGCGTGCTCATGGCGAGCGGGCTCTATCTGGCGGTGCGGCCGTGGCGGGTGAGGGCGCTCGGCCGGTGACGCCGGCCGGCGGCTGGATTTTCGTGATCGACGTTTCGGGGAAAAGGGCGGCCGGCCCGGCGTCGGGGCGACGCGGCGGCCGTTTCGAAGGGGCCTAGTAGCCCTCGCGCTCCAGGCGCTTGCGCAACAGCTTGCGGTAGCGCCGCTTGGCCTCCGCGCGCTCGCGCTTGCGCCGCTGGGACGGCTTCTCGAAATGGCGGCGGAGTTTCATTTCCCGGAAGATGCCCTCGCGCTGCATCTTCTTCTTCAGCGCGCGCAGGGCCTGATCGACGTTGTTGTCGCGGACATGAACTTGCACGGTGGGGATGTCCTCCTTTCGCGTTGAACCGGCTTGAACTAGCGACCTATGCACGGCGCCAAGGCACAGTACCTAGGAATCAGTACTTAGGAAAAGGCCACAAAACACCTCTCGCTGCGGCGACGGCCCAGCGACGGGGCGCCTGTCTAACACAGCTCCCGGGCTTTGTGAAGCGGCGCGTTGCCGAAAAATCGCCGGCGCGCGCCGCCCGAGCGGGCGCATTTCCTGGCGTTTTCCGGCGCCGGCGCGCCGCGCCCCGACTTTACCGGACGCCGCCGAGCGACTATATCACCGGGATGGCCGTGCTCGACATCGCCCGCATGGGCAATCCGATCCTCAGGCGCCGCGCCGCCGAGGTGGGCGACCCGACGGCGCCGCAGATCCGGCGTCTCGTGTCGGACATGCTGGAGACCATGGAGTATGCCGGCGGCACCGGCTTGGCGGCGCCGCAGGTCCATGTGCCGCTCAGGGTCGTGGTGTTCTTCGTCGAGGCGGAGCGCTCGGCCGCGGAGGCGGCCCGCGCCGGCCACGCCGATCCCGGCGAGGTCGACCCGACGGCCGACGGCGGCGTGCCCCTGACGGTCCTGATCAATCCCGAGATCGAGATCCTCGACGCCAGCCTGGAGGCGGGCCTGGAGTCCTGCCTCTCGGTGCCGGGGCTGGCCGGCGAGGTGCCGCGCGCCGCGGCGATCCGCTATCGCGGCCGCGGGCTCGACGGCGTGCCGGTCGAGCGCGAGGCGCGGGGCTTTCACGCCCGGGTGGTCCAGCACGAATGCGACCATCTCGACGGCATCCTCTATCCCCAGCGCATGGCCGACCTCTCGTGCCTGACCTTCACGTCGGAGCTGGAGCGCGCGGCCCGCCACGCCCCGGCGGAGGTGTGAGGCCATGGCCGCGAAACGTGCCGCCGACCAAGAGGCCGACAAAGAGGCCGACAAAGAGGCCGACAACGAGGCCGGTATCGACAAGCTCCGCGACCGGCTGCTGCTGGCGAGCCTGGCGCACGTGCCGTTCGACGGCTGGAGCGACGCCGCGATCCGCGCCGGCGCCGCCGACGCCGGGCTGACGCCGGGCGAGGCGCTCAACGCCTTTCCCGGCGGGCCGGTCGAGGCGCTGGCGCTGTTCAGCGACTGGGCGGACCGCGAGATGCTGGCGCGCCTCGAGGCGCTCGACCTCGACTCCCTCAAGGTGCGCGAGAAGGTGGCCGCCGGCGTGCGCCTGCGCCTCGAGGCGCTGGTGCCCCACAAGGAGGCGGTGCGCCGCGGGCTCGCCGTCCTGGCGCTGCCGCCCAACGCCGGCCGGGCTTTGAAGAGCCTGCACCGCACGGTCGACGCCATCTGGACCATGGCCGGCGACCGCGCCACCGACTACAACTACTACACCAAGCGCCTGCTGCTGGCCGGCGTGCTCAGCTCGACCACGCTGTTCTGGCTGAACGACCGCTCCGAGGACCACGCGGCGAGCTGGGCGTTTCTCGAGCGCCGCATCGACGAGGTGCTGAAGATCGGCGGCAGCCTCGGCAAGAGCGTGAAGTCCCTGCTCGACCTGCCCGACCGCCTCATGGCGGGGCGCGGGCCCCGCGGTTTCGGCGGTTTCGGCGGCTTCGCGCGCCGGTAGCCGGAGGATTAACGAATCCTTAAGGCCGGGCGCGTAGACCCGTAGCGCCCGCCGGGCACGCGCCGCCACTCGATCCGTTCGCACGC
>JAWWCG010000018.1:0-15714 GCA_033720555.1 Kiloniellales bacterium
CCCGCAGATCTCGGCGCTCTCGGCGAGCATGGGCTCGCTCAGGTTCCACAGCCGGGCCTGCTGCCGGAGCAGTTGGCGCAGGGCGACGGCGCGCGGCTCGCTCGCCCCATCGGCCTTGGCCTCGTGAACCGCCAGGCCGCCCAGGCCGCCCAGGCAGCCGGCCGCCGCGACCAGCGCCGCCAGCACCGCCAACATCGCCAGCGCCGCCAGGCCGGCGCGCAGGGCGCGCCCGCCGGCCGCGCGCGTCGTCTCAGGCTCGCAGAGCCCGTCCTCTATCCTTCGCCGCATCGTCACCTGTTCCCTCGATTGGCGGCGGCGCAAAGACGCAAGGGCGCGGCAGTCGCGCCCGAGACCTTGGAGATAAAACGATCCATCAACGTTCGTTAGACCGAATACTTTCGCTCTCAAATAAGCTCAGACCCTATACATGGCCCTCTACCGTTGCTGCCGGCCGGGCCGCGACAGGCCGCGCCGAACCGGTCGTATCCCGACGGTCGTCCCCCGACGGTCGTCCCATAACGGTCGTCCCGTCTGGCGGCCGGTCCGGCGAGCCTCCGGCTCAGGCGCCGATCCCTATGCCCTGGAGAAAGTGCCAGGGCCAGGCCAGGGCCACCTCGAACGCCTCGTACCAGTTTTGATTGGAGGTATAGGCGCTGTCGCTGCCGCGCATAACCATGACCAGAAAAACGAAGCTCCCGACACCCGAATACAATACGCCGAGAAATGCCAAACACCGCCTCATCTCTACCCATTCCCTACCTGGGGCCAGCTCCGGCGGCGCCCCCACCAGCCGGGAAAGGCCAAGCAATAATTTACGGCATAACTGCCATATACCTGCCGTTAGTACTAATTACCATTCATTATACTATTCCTTTCGGCCTATAAAAAGCGCTTTGTTGCCGCGCCGTCAGCCCGGCAGCCGCCAGGCGAGGCCCAGCGCGGCGCAGCGGCCCAGAGTCCGCAGAATGCCCGGCCCCAGGCCGAACAGGCCGGCCGTCGGCACGACCCGGGGAAAGGGCGCATCGAAGGCGAGCACGGCGAGGAAGGCGCCGCCGGCGATGAGCCAATCGAGGCGCCCGTCAGGCGCGCGTGTGAGGTGCGCGTGTGAGGTGCGCCGGGGCGATGCGCGGCCTTGGCCTTGCCCGGCTTTTCTGGCAGACAGGTCGCCACCGCCGCCCTCGACTGCGATAGAATGCCAGCATGATGAGCGAAGCCGCCGCCGCGCCGACCGCCCAGGAGGGCGGCCACGATTTCATCCGCGACATCGTCCGCGCCGATCTCGCCGCCGGCCGCGTGGCGCGCGTGATCACCCGTTTCCCGCCGGAGCCGAACGGCTACCTCCACATCGGCCACGCCAAGTCGATCTGCCTCAACTTCGGCGTGGCCCGGGAGTTCGGCGGCTATTGCACGCTCAGGTTCGACGACACCAACCCGACCAAGGAGGAGCACGAGTACATCGAGGCGATCCAGCACGACGTCCGCTGGCTCGGCTTCGACTGGGGCGAGCACCTCTACTTCGCCTCGGACTACTTCGAGCAGCTCTACGCCTGGGCCGAGCATCTGATCCGCGGCGGCAAGGCCTACGTCGACGACCTCTCGCCCGAGGAGATCCGCCAGTACCGCGGCACCCTCACCGAGCCCGGCCGCGACAGCCCCTACCGCGAGCGCCCGGCCGAGGAGAGTCTGGACCTGTTCCGCCGCATGCGCGCCGGGGAGTTTCCCGACGGCGCGCGGGTGCTCAGGGCCAAGATCGACATGGCCTCCGGCAACATCAACCTGCGCGACCCGGTGCTCTACCGCATCCTCGACGCCGCCCACCCGCGCACCGGCACCCAATGGCGCATCTACCCGACCTACGACTTCGCCCACGGCCAGTCGGACGCCATCGAGGGCGTCACCCATTCCCTCTGCACGCTGGAGTTCGAGGACCACCGGCCGCTCTACGACTGGCTGATCGAGAACCTGCCGGTGCCCTCGCGGCCCTATCAGTACGAGTTCGCCCGCCTCAACCTGACCTACACCGTGCTCTCCAAGCGGCGGCTGATCCAGCTCGTGCGCGAGGGCCACGTGGCCGGCTGGGACGACCCGCGCATGCCGACCCTATGTGGCCTCAGGCGACGCGGCGTGCCGGCGGCGGCACTGCGCGACTTCGCCCGGCGGATCGGCGTCGCCAAGTCCCACAACGTGATCGAGGTGGCGCTCCTGGAGCACTGCGTGCGCGAGCTCCTGAACAAGACGGCCGAGCGGCGCATGGCGGTGCTCAGGCCCCTCAAGGTGGTGATCGAGAACTACCCGGAGGGCGAGAGCGAGGCGCTGGAGGCGGTCAACAACCCGGAGGACGAGGCGGCCGGCAGCCGCCCGGTGCCGTTCTCGCGCGAGCTCTGGATCGAGCGCGAGGATTTCATGGAGGACCCGCCGAAGAAGTTCTTCCGCCTGGCGCCGGGCCGCGAGGTGCGGCTGCGCTATGCCTATTTCATCACCTGCCGGGAGGCGGTGAAGGACGCCTCGGGCGAGGTGGTGGAGCTGCGCTGCACCTACGATCCGGCGACCCGCGGCGGCAACGCGCCCGACGGCCGCAAGGTCAAGGCGACACTGCACTGGGTCTCCGCCGCCGACGCCGTGCCGGCCGAGGTGCGGCTCTACGACCACCTCTTCGCCCGCCCCGACCCGGGCGCCGACGGCGAGGTGCTCGACGACCTCAATCCGGACTCCCTGGTCACGCTGACGGACTGCCGCCTGGAGCCGAGCCTGGCGCGGGCGCCCCTGGGCGAGACGCTGCAGTTTGAGCGCCAGGGCTATTTCTGCCTCGATCCCGACGCGACGCCCGAGAAGCCGGTCTTCAACCGCACCGTGGGCCTGCGCGACACCTGGGCCCGGATCCAGGCCAAGAGCGGCTGACCGCCCGGCCGGATTCACCCGCGCGGCGGCGGCGCTCAGCCGCTACACTCTGCCGCTACACCGGGGCCTTTCAGTTGCGCGGAGGCGCGATGGACGACGTAACCATTCCGATCGACGAGATCTACGTGCCGGCCGGCCGGCGGCGCGAGGTGAAGCCCGAGGTGGTCGCCGCGCTGGCCGAGAGCATCCTGGAAGAGGGCCTCAAGGTGCCGATCTCGGTGCGCCAGGGCAACAACCGCTATGTGCTGGTCTCCGGCCTGCAGCGCCTCGAGGCCTGCAAGGCGCTCGGCGAGCAGACCATCACGGCGATCGTGGTGCGCGCCCGCCAGCACTGACGCCCACACCGGCGCCAGCACTGACGCCCGTCCCGAGGCCGCCCGCCGGGTCCGGGCGCGGGCCCCGGTTTAGAAGATGCGGCCGATGTCGTCCATGATGCTGGCGACGCCCGCCGGCAGGGTGAGGCCGTCCCGCGCCGCGGCGAGCACCATCAAGCATCCGACAAAGACCACCGCCGAAACCAAAGCGTATCTCATGGCACCCTCAAGCCGCCTTGCTCCTCCCCCTCAAAAAAAATCTGGCCCCGCGAGAGGGCGGGGCCAGCAGTACAGAGAGGCACAATACGGACTGTCTAAAGCAATACATAACCGCTACAAGTGGGAAGACTATACAGTATTATCGGAAAATTTCAAGCGAATACTTTGCTAATACTTATAGTTAACATTAACCTTGTTTGAAAGGCCGTGCCGCCACCCGCCGCCGCCACCGCCGCCACAACGGCGGCGGCGTCAGAGAAAAGCAACGCGGACCGCCTCACGACGTCATATCGAGGGCGTCGACCAGACGCACGCCGTCGATCCGCCAGCTCGCGTCCGGCTGCCGCTCCATGAAATAGAGCGCCAGGACCACCCGCCCGTCCGGCCCGACCAGGAGCACTTCCTGGACCGGGCCGCGCGGGCTCGCGCGCAACGCCTGAAAGCTGACCTCGCTCGGCCGATAGACCGGGGCGTAGTGGCGGCGCACCATCTCCATGAAGATCTCGGGCGTCTGGAACTTGCCGCGGATGCTCGGCGACGCGAAGGCGAAGGCGCCCGGGCCGTCGTCGCGCTGGAAGGCCCGGAGCTGGCTCGCGATGACGTCGCGGATCGCCACCCCGTCCGCCGGTCCCTGGGCCGGTCCCTGGGCCGGTCCCTGGGCCGGTCCCTGGGCCGAACCCTGGGCCCAGGCGTGGCCCCCGGCCGGCAGCAGGAGGGCGACGGCGAATAGGATCAGCGGCAGCCAGCGCGCCGGGCGAGAGGTCATGGCTCGGTCCTCCTCGGCTCGCGACCCAGCATAGGCCGGCCGCGGCGCGCCGGGCAACCTCGCGGGGCCCGGCGGGGCCGCTCAATCCGCCAGCGTGAACAGCTCCTGCGGCGCGCGCACGCCGCGCAGCGCCTGAACCCCCAGGGACACCAGAGCGCCGGGGCGGCCGGCGGCTCTTTGAAACGCCCTGGACACCAGGACGTTCCGGTCGAGCTCGCGGCACAGGGCCTGAATCCGGCTCGCCTCGTTCACCGCCGGCCCGACGACGGTGAAGTCCAAGCGGTCGCTCGCGCCGATGTTGCCGTAGAGCACCTCGCCCAGATGCAGCGCCAGGCCGACATCCATGACCGGCTTGCCGGCCGCCGCCCGCGCCTGGTTCAAGGCGGGAAAGGCCTGGCGCAGTTCGCCGGCGGCGGTGAGCGCGTCGCGGCAGACCGCGGCTTCGTCGCGGCCGGTCAGATCGAAGGTGGCGAGCAGGCCGTCGCCCATGAACTTGAGGATCTGGCCCTGGTTGTCGCGCAGCGGGCGCGCCATCGCCTCGAGGTAGTCGTCGAGCGCCTCGATCATGGCGCGGCGCGGCAGCCGGTCGGCCAGATCGGTGAAGCCGCGCAGATCGGAGAACCAGATGACGGCGCGGATACTTTCGGCCGAACCCCGCTCGATCTGGCCGGTCAGGACCCGATGGCCCGCGTCCTTGCCGAGATAGGTCTCCACCACCGTGTTGGCGACGTCGTAGGTCAGGCGCGACTTCACGGCGAGCGCCAGATAGGGCAAGGGATCGAGGGCGGCCGCGAGCTGCGCGTCGTCGAAGCCCTCGGGCCGGTCGGTGGCGCAGGAGAAGAAAATGCCGTCGAGGGCGCGGTCCGGCGCGATCGGGCGGCCCGTCTTCAGGGTCTCCTCGGCGACGGCGTCGGACGTCGCCGGATCGAAGGGCACGAGCCGGGCCGCGTAGTCCGTCAGGCCCGCCGCGCGCAGCTCGGGAAAGACGTAGAACTCGTCGGGCCCGCCACCGTCGAGCCGGCGGCGGAGGTCGAGGACGCCCCGGCTGCGCATGTAATGGACCGGGCTGCGCAGATAGGTCTCGTGGTTGACGATCGCCCGCTCGCGCTGGGTGTATTGGACGGCGCCGGCGCCGGGCCGCCAGATGAAGGCGTGCATGCCGTAGCGCGGGTGGAGCGTGTTCATGCCCATCTGGGCCCGCCGGATCGGGAAGCCGGCGTCGAACAGCCGCTGGCAATAGCCGGCGAGCTGCTGGTCCAGCGGCAGGCCGCGCAGGCCCCGTTCCACGAGCCAGAGGGCGAAGCCCTCGAGATCGAGGCCCTCGAAATCGAGGCCCTCGGGGTCGAGCGGCGGCGCGGCGCCCGGTTTCTTCGAGGTCATGTCGCTCCGCCCATGGCTCTCAAAGGCATCGTTCGGCACAGGGGCGCGACCGGCCGCCCGTCGCCGCTCCACCCTCCGTCCGGGCCGGCGCGGCTCACTGCTCGGGCGGGATATACTCCTGGAGGCAGACGTCGTCGATCAGGTGGGCGCGCCCGATATCGGCCAAGTGGGCGCGCTTCTGATCGTTGCTCAGCGCCGCGCCCACGCCCTGCGTCATCGCCAGCACGAGCGAACGGTCGCTCATGTCGAGCCAGAAGCCGCGCCGCACCAAGCGGCCGTCGGCGTCCCGCGCGAAGGGGTCGTTGGGGTCGCTGCCGAGGTCGGGCTGATAGTATCGCGCCATGGTCTCGCGGCTCTGGTTTCACAGCTCTGGTCTGACTGCGTGCGGCGCGAGCCTAGCATCGCGCGCCGGCCCGGGCACGGGGCTTTTGCCGGCGATCGCGCCGCCGTCACAAGCCGGCGCCGCGATAATCGTTGAGCGCCCAGTCGTAGGCATGATCGACGATCCCGTGCGCACGCGCGAGCGCCGCGGCCAGCGCCGGCTCGGCGTAGCGGGCGAGATGGGCGATCACGGCGGCGTCGCTGCCGCCGAAGTCCTCCTGGAACCAGACATAGATGCTCGAGACGACCAAGCCGTCGGCGCGCACCCTGACGCCGCGTTCTGAGTTGACGTAGCGGCGCGCCGCGGCCGTCAGCCGCGCCTCGACGTCGCCGCCGGCGAAGGGCCGGGGCTGCAGGTCGGGGCAGCCGAGCGCGGCGCAATTGACCGCGTAATGGATCCGCGGGTCGCGCCAGATCGGCCGCAAGATGCGATGCTCGATATCGTTCAGGCTCAGCTCCTCGCCCGCGACGCGCACCAGCGCCCGGCCCCAGGGACCGTCGGCGAACAGCCCCGGCGATATGTCGATGTCGCGGATGCTGTCGACCGGATAGTGGTCCAGCACCACCCGGACGGTGAGGGCGTTATAGAGATTGATCCAATAGGCGAGCTGCTCGGAGCGGTCGTAGTCGTCGATCGGCAGGGCGGCGAGGCGCGCGAGGTAGCGCTCGAGCGCCGCGCGGTCGGCGGCCGTCACGCCGGCGTAGGCGAAGCGGTTGACGCCGTCGACGTCGACGTGGAGATAGGATTCCAGAAGCCGCCCCCAGGCGCCGTGATCGACGACCGCCTCGGCGTCGGGGTCATGGGCTTGCCAGCGTGCCCAGAGCTCCGCCTTCGGCGCGAAGAGCGCCTCGAGAGAGGTGAAGCCGGCCAGCGGCGCGGCCGCCGCGCCCAGCGCCGCCGCGCGCCCCAGACCGATCAGGGCCGATCGCCTGGATATCCTCATCCCTGGCCTCCTTTCGCCGGCAAAAGCGGCGCCTGCGACTGCCTCGGCGGCGCGCCCGATCTCACTTAGATAAGCCTGGACGGACGCCGGGAAAGCCCCGATGGCCCCGCGCGCTCTACACAGCGTCGTGAACGGCGGACGCTGTACCTTCGCGGCAGGTCGCCCCACAATTCCAGGCGCCAATCCCAGGCGCCAATCCCAGGCGCCAATCCCAGGCGTCGATCCCGGGTCGCCGCGGCGATCGCTCTGCCGAGGCAGCCCATCTCAACCGGCAGGAGGGCCGTCATGACCGCGCCAACGATCGAGGGCACCTACCAGTTGGTCCGCCGCGAGCTTCCCGACGGCACGGTGCAGCATCCCCCCGTGGTGAAGGGGCTCATGACCTTCACCAAGGAATTCCGGAACTTCAGCGTGATCTGGCGCGACGAGGAGGGCCGGTTCTACTCCGAGTGCTATGTCGCCCGCTACACGTTGAGCGACGAGCGGTACAGCGAGACGTCGGACTATCTCTTCGTGAACGACGAGATCGGCGGCAAGGGCCTGAGCTACGACCTGTCCGAAACCGCCGCGAGCGCGCCGGTGTCCCGCGACGGCGAGCGCATCGCCTTCGCGCTCCCCCAGGACTTCGAACGGGCGCTCTCGATCACCGTCGAGTTCGCGGGGTCCAGCCTGAAAGCGACCGGCAAGGACCTGTTCGTCGATTACTGGGAACGGCGCGCCTGAGCCGCGCGCCATCGCTGGGCGATCATTGGGCCATCGCTGGGCCATCGCTGCGGCTTCACTGCGGCTTCACTGCGGCAGCCCGGCCATGCGCAGGCCGCCGTGGAAGATCTCGAGGCACCGCGCGTCGGTCACCGGCAGGGCTTCCTCCACCCAGGCGATTGACACGTCGGGCTTCTTGAGCCGGGCGCGGGCGATGGCGTCGCGCGCCTCCGCGCTGCGCCCGAGGTGCCCGAGCGCGCTGATTTCAGCCAAGTGGGAAAAGACCGCCGAATTGGCTTGCCGCTGAGACCTTCGAGACACCTCGATCGCGTCCTCGAAGCGGCCGAGCATGACCAGGGCGATGGCCTTGCTGGCGAGATAGGCCCACATCATCGGATCGAGCGGGCACAGCCGCATCGCCTCGTCGTGGGATGCGATCGCCTCGGCCGGCCGGCCCGCGTGCCACAAGGCGTGGGCGCGGCCGAAGCGCGCCAGGGCGAAGTTTGGGTTGAGCGAAATCGCGGTGTCGGCGGCGGCGATCGCCGCCTCGTGCTCGGCGCGCAGGAGATAGCCTCGGGTCAGGGCGACCCAAGCGAAGGGATTCTGCTCGTCCAAGCTGACGGCGGTCTGGCTGGCTGCGAAGGCGCGCTCGAGATCGCCTTGGCGGTCCGGCGATGCGCCCAGGATAATGTAGACGTAGAGCGCGTAGCCCAGTCCCGCGTAGGCGGACGCGAAGGTGGGATCGAGCTCGACGGCGCGCCGAAAGAACGCCAGGGTCGTCTCGCGCTCCTCGGGCTTGTATTGGAAGGTGTGCCACAGCCCGCGCTGGTAATTCTCCCAGGCGTCGAGGCTGTCGGGCGGCTTACGCAAGGCGCGCTTGCGTTCGCTGGCGGCGAGTTGCGGCTCGATGGTGGAAACGATGGCGAAGGTCACCTCGTCCTGCACCGCGAAGATATCCTCGAGGTCGCGGTCGTAGCGCTGCGCCCAGATGTGCTTGTCCTCGGAGGCGTCGATGAGCTGCGCGGTGATGCGCACCCGCTTGCCGGCGCGCCGCACGCTGCCTTCGACGACGTAGCGCACGCCCAGCTTGGCGCCGATCTGCCTCGCGTCGAGGGACTGGCCCTTGAAGGCGAAGGACGAATTGCGCGCGATGACGAAGATCGTGTGGAACTTGGAGAGTTCGGTGATGATGTCCTCGGTGATGCCTTCGGCGAAATAGTCCTGCTCGGGATCGGCCGACATGTTGGCGAAAGGCAGGACGGCGACCGAGGGCTTGTCGGGCACCGGCAGGCCCTCTTCCAGTTCGTCCGAGGCGCCCGTGCGCCGCGCCGCCGCCGCCAGGCGATAGGCGCGCACCGGCCTGGCGATGTTCTTGACCTGCTGCGGGCCGAGGTCCTCGAACGCCAGGTCGAGCTTGCCCTCGACGGTGTCGAAGGCCGGCCCGGAAATGCAGACGCCGCCCGGCTCGGCGAGGCCTTCCAGGCGCGCCGCCACATTGACGCCGTCGCCGTAGATATCCGAGCCCTCGACGATGACGTCGCCGAGGTTGACCCCGATGCGCAGCCGGATGCGGTGGTCCTCCGCCGCATCGGCCTCGTGGGCCGCCAGGGCGTGCTGAATGTCCACGGCGCATTGCACCGCCTCGACCACGCTGGGGAACTCGGCCAAGAGACCGTCGCCCAGCAGCTTCACGATGCGGCCGCCGCGCGCGACGATCTTCGGCTGCACGAGCTCCCTGCGGAGAGACTTCAGCCGCTGGAGCGTGCCAGCTTCGTCCTCGCCCATGAGACGGCTGTAGCCGACGACATCGGCGGCCAAGATGGCGGCAAGGCGACGCGCCATGTTCGATCTCCTCCGCCAGGAGACTAGCGAGCGGGGTCCGAAGATTCCATCGCGTTGGCCCAGGCCCGGGGGCGCGCCTGAGCCGGCCACCATCGCTGGACCAAGTCCGCGGCGCGGCGCGGGATCTTTGCGCTGGCGTCGCCGCCCCGGGGCAGCCATCCTTCCTGACGCCTCCTGACAGAACGCTGTCAGCAGGAGTCGGCTAGGGTGGGCCCCCCACGCGTCGGGGAGCCCTCCTCGAATCCGGCCAGCCCGGGAAATCCTCATGCGCCGCGCCGACCGTCTGTTCGAGATCATCCAGATGCTGCGCCGCCGCAAGCTGGTGCGCGCCCGCGACCTGGCCGAGGCGCTCGAGGTCTCGGAGCGCACGGTCTACCGGGACATCCGAGACCTCATGGCGAGCGGCGTGCCGATCGCCGGCGAGGCCGGGGTCGGCTACGTGCTGCGCGGCGGCTTCGACCTGCCGCCGCTGATGTTCGGCGAGCAGGAGATCGAGGCCCTGGTGCTGGGCGCGCGCATTGTCGCGTCCTGGGCCGACCGGGAGCTGGCCGAGGCGGCGGGCGACGTGATCGCCAAGGTCGAGGCGGTGATCCCGGAGCGCCTGCGCGACCACATGGCCGAGACCGCGCTCTTGGCGCCGCCGCGCCACTACGCCGAGCCGATCAGCGTCGATCCCAGCGTGCTGCGCCGGGCGTTGCGCCAGCGGGTCAAGCTGCGCTTCGCCTACAGCGACGAGGAACGGCGCCGCACCGAGCGGACCGTGCGGCCGCTGGCGCTGGCGTTCTACGGGCCGGTCTGGCTGCTCACCGGCTGGTGCGAGCTGCGTCAGGACTTCCGCTCGTTCCGCCTCGACCGCATCTGCGACCTCCAGGTGCTCGACGAGCGCTTCCGCCCGGAGCCCGGCAAGACGCTCAACGACTTCCTGGCGCGGGACGCGCCCTGACCGGGCCGGGGCACCGCCGGGACGCCGCCGAGACTCCGCCGGGACTCCGCCGGCGGCCGCGCTTGTCGTACCCGGACCCACCGCCTAGGCTGTTCCGGCCGCCGAAGGCACGGGGAAGGACATGGGGGAAGGAGGCGATCGCGATGATCCGGCGCCGCACGCTCATGGCCGCGTTGCCCACGGCCGCCGCCGCCGGGGCCCTCTCGGCCGGTCGTGCGGACGCGCGAACGGCCGACGCCGCGGCGCGCGGCGTCTCTGTCGTCGCGGCCGACGAGCTGGGCGAAAACGAGCGGGCCGAGCACGAGGCCTACCTGGCAGCGGCGCTCGACCTTGCCGCCGAGGGCCCGGGCCCCTTTGCGACCGTGATCGTCGACCGCACGGCCGGCCGGATCGTCTGCCAGGGCGTCAACAGGGCTCGGGAAAGCCGCGTCCTGCACGGCGAGATTGTCGCCCTCCTGTCGTGCGCGGACCTCGCGCCGCCGGTCGATTGGCGCGGCCTCACGCTCTACACCACGGCCGAGCCCTGCCCGATGTGCATGAGCGCGATCGTGTGGCACCGCATCCCGGAGCTGGTCTACGGCACATCGGTCGGCGATCTGATCGCGATGGGGGTCAACCAGTTTCACCTCGACAGCCCGACCGTGGCGGCCTCGGCGCCGTTCTACCGCGGACGCATCGTCACCGGGGTGCTGCGAGAGCGCGCGGACGCCTTCTATCGCGACTGGGCGAGCCGGCGCCGCTGACGCGCCACTAATCCATCGCCGGCGCGCGGCGGCTCACGCCCCTCGGGCGCCAATCGCGTATTTGCGCGCGCCGGGGTGCGGTCCTAGACTGGCCGCTGCTCAATTGGCGGCGTCGAACGGGCGCCCGATCGGGGAGAGGGGGAACCATGAGAGGCATTCGGATACCGGCTTTCGCATTCGTCCTGGCGCTGGCCGCCGCCGGCCACGCGGCGGCCGACGCGCGCGTCGACATCGAGGCGGCCCTGGCCAGCTTCGCCGAGGCCTTCAACGGCGGCGACGGCGCCGGGGTCGCCGCGCTCTACACCGAGGACGCCGTCCTGCTGCCGCCCGGCGAGGCGCGGGTCGACGGCCGCGAGGCGATCCAGGCCTTCTGGCAGGGCGCCATCGACGCCGGACTGAGCGCCATCACCCTGGAGGCGGTCGAGGTCGAGGAGGCCGGCGACCTGGCCTTCGAGGTCGGCAAGTTCACCCTGCAGGCGCCCGGCGAGGGCGATCAGAAGACCACCGTCTTCGGCAAGTACATCGTGGTCTGGAAGAAGGGCGACGACGGCGTCTGGCGCCTCTACCGGGACATCTGGAACACCAGCCCGGCCGAATAGCGGCGGCGCTCAGCCCGCCGCGCGCCCAGCCTCGGTCCCGTCCAGGGCCCCGTCCAGCGCCTGGCGCACGAGCCGCTGGAAGTAGATCGTGCCGGCCTCCTGGCTGGGCGACAGGCGGCCGCTTCGGTAGACGCCGGCCTCCAGGTTCTTCTGCACCTGCTCGCAGATCGCCAGGTCCTCGCCCATCACCTGGCGGGCGCTGTCGATCGCCGCCTGGGCCGAAGTGCCGCGCGCGGCGGCCAGCTCGTGGGCGCACCAGAACCAGCGGCGCAGGCGGATGCCGCGCGGGCCGGTCGGCACCACGCTTTCCACGTTCAAGGCGTAGTCCGAGAAGTGCAGCAGCAGGCCGGGGAACTTGTAGACCCAGAAGCCCCGGCCGCGGCGCGACGGGTCGGCCGCCGAGGGCGCGTAGCTGACGTCGAAGCCGACGAAGGCGCCGTTCTCGTAGGCGCGGATCTCGACCCGCTCGTCCGACACCGTCTTGCCGAGGCCGGCGTGGACCAGCTTGACGTGGTAGCCCTCGCAGGAATTGTCGGCGTAGGCCTTCCAGTTGGCCGCCCCGGCTTGCACGATCTCGCCGGTGAAGGCCATGCCGGCCACGGCGGGAAAGCCCTCGGCGATCGTCACGACGTCGCCCAGCCAGGCGGCGAGCTCCGGCGCCGCCGCGTCGAGGCAGGCGAAGACCAGGCCGTTCCAGCTCGCCACCCGGAGCCCGAACAGCGAGAATTCGGCCGGGTCCAGGTCGCGCCCCAGCGTCAGGCCCGGCGCGATCCGCAAGCGGCCGTCGAGGTCGTAGCGCCAGCCGTGATAGCCGCAAGTGAGCGCCGCGCAGCGCCCTGCGGCCTGGCGCACCAGGGGCCCGGCGCGGTGCCGGCAGACATTGTGGAAGCCGCGCAAGGCGCCGTCCTTGGCGCGGATCACGAAGGCCGGCCAGCCGGCGACCTCGCCCGCCGCGTAGGATCCCGGCTCGCCGACCTCGGCCTCGCGGGCGAGCGGCCACCAGTGACGGCGGAAGATCGCCTGGCGCTCGCGGGCGTAGACCACCGGGTCGTGATACCAGAGGGCCGGCAGGGTCTCCGGCGCGCCGCCGTTCGGGGGCTCGGGCGCTGACATGGCCTGAGCTTCCGCCGCCTGGCAGCCCGAGTCCAGTCCTTCAAATGAAGTAGGCGAGGCCGGGCCCTCGGTGGCGCTCACCGCAGAGACACGGAGAGATGGAGGCACGGAGAGACCACTCGTCTCTATGGCCCGAACCTCGTCGCCCGAGCCGTGTTCGCGCTCGAAAAGAGACCCTCGGTGTCTCTGCGTCTCTGTGGTTGGCTATTGCGCTCGGCCGCCGGCGCCTATTGCGGCACGACGACCGTCAGATAGGGCGCGCTCGGCGTCTGCCCCGCCGCGACCCGCGCCGGGGTCTGGCGGGCGATCGCCGGCAGGCTCTTGAGGAACGCCGCGAGCGCCGCCGCGTCCTCGTCGCTGAGCGCCGCGTAGGACGGCCACGGCATGACCGGCGCCAGCTCGCGCCCGTCGGGCCGCACGCCGTTGCGCACCGCGTCGGCGATCTCCGCCGCGCTCCAGCCGCCCAGGCCGGTCGCGGGATCCGGGGTCAGATTGGGCGGATAGAAGATCCCCAGGCCCGGGATCTCGAAGCCGATGTCCGAGCCGGCGAGATAGCGCTCGAAGTCCGGCTGGCCGGCGAGCGCGCCCGGCGTGTGGCAGCCGGTGCAGTCCATGATGCGGGCGAGGTATTCGCCGCGCGCGACAAGGTCCTCCTCAGCGGCAGCGGGCAGCGCGGACAAGAGCGCAAGGAGTCGGACGACGTGAC
The DNA here is from genome assembly GCA_033720555.1 of Kiloniellales bacterium. GTDB lineage: Bacteria > Pseudomonadota > Alphaproteobacteria > Kiloniellales > JAKSDN01 > CALJXB01. Next base: position 13,551 of record JAWWCG010000018.1, read on the forward strand.
CAAATACACCTGAGCGGCGCATGGCGGGAACTCCGAAGACGGGATCGCGATGGCCGCCCGCGCCGGGCCGTTCGGTGCCGGGATTCGGCTCGGTCGCGGCGGCGACTCGCAAGACCGGCCGAGTTTCCGTCGCGCGTGAGCCCGTGTCCAGTTCTTCGGATGACTTAGGGGGGCGGAGCCCTTGCACGCCCTCACCAGAGAGACACAGAGACACGGAGGACAGAGAGACCTCTAGTCTCTAATGGCCCGAACCCTGTTCGCGCTTGAAGAAACACTCTCGGTGTCTCTGTGCCTCTGTGGTCCGACTTTGGTTGGCGCCTGTGTGCCGCCACTCAGCCGCGCTTCCAGATCGTCCCCTCGGGGCCGTCCTCCAGCAGGATGCCCTCGGCAGCCAGCTCGTCGCGGATGCGGTCGGCCTCGGCGAAATCCTTGGCCTGGCGCGCCGCCGCGCGCGCGGCGATCCGCGCCTCGACCTCGCCGTCGTACAGGCCGTCGCTCGCCGCGCCCTTGAACCAGGCCTCCGGTTCCCGCTGCAGCAGGCCGAGCAGCGCGCCGCCGGCCAGCAGGGTCGATGCCAAGGCCATCTGCTCCGCTTCGGATTTGACCTTGTTCAGTTCGCTCGCCGTCGCGTGCAGCACGGCAAGCGCCTGGGGCGTGTTGAGGTCGTCCTCGAGGGCGGCCAGCAGCGCCTCGTCGGGCTCGGAGGCCGGATCGGTTTGCGGCGCGGCGCGAAGAGCGCCATAGAGCCGGTCGAGCTGGGCCTTGGCCTCGGCGATCTTCTCGCGGGTCACGTCGAGGGGCTGGCGGTAGTGGCCGCTGAGCAGCGCGAGGCGGATCGCCTCGCCGCGCAGGCCCTCGTCGAGCAGCTGCCGCACGGTCAGGAAGTTGCCGAGCGACTTCGACATCTTCTCGCCGCCGACGATCACGTAGCCGTTGTGCATCCAGAGCCGCGCGAATTTGCCATCGGTGCCGCAGGTCGACTGGGCGATCTCGTTCTCGTGGTGGGGGAAGATCAGGTCCTGGCCGCCGCCGTGGATGTCGAAGGTCTCGCCCAGGTGCTTGGCGCTCATCGCCGAGCACTCGATGTGCCAGCCCGGCCGGCCGCGCCCCCAGGGGCTGTCCCAGCCCGGCTGGTCGCCGTCCGACGGCTTCCACAGCACGAAGTCGGCCGGGTCCTTCTTGTAGGGCGCCACCTCGACCCGGGCGCCGGCGATCATCTCCTCCCGGTCGCGGTGGGAGAGGCAGCCGTAGTGCGGGTCCGAGGGCACGTGGAACAGCACGTGGCCGTCGGCCTCGTAGGCGTGGCCGCGCTCGATCAGGCGGGCGATCAGCGCGACCATCTCGGGGATCGTCTGGGTCGCGCGCGGCTCGACGTCGGGCGGAAGCGCGCCGAGCGCCGCCATGTCGTCGTGGAACGCCTGGACGGTGCGCGCGGTCAGCGCGTCGATCGGCTCGCCGTTCTCCCGCGCCGCCTTGATGATCTTGTCGTCGACGTCGGTGATGTTGCGGGCGTAGGTGACGTGGTCGGCCCCGTAGACGTGGCGCAGCAGGCGGTAGAGCACGTCGAACACCACCACCGGCCGGGCGTTGCCGATGTGGGCGAAGTCGTAGACCGTCGGCCCGCAGACGTAGAGGCGCACGTTCTCCGGGTCGAGCGGCTTGAACGGCTCCTTGCGCTTGGTCAGGGTGTTGGTGAGCTGGATCGGCACGGGCGGGCTCGACGCTCTATGGCTGTTCCGCTTCGCTTGAGTTCGCCGCCCGCCCGCTCCACGGACTGGCGGCGAACAACCAAGACTCGGGCCGGCGGCTTCGCCGGCGGCGGCAGTCCTAGCAAAGACGGACGGCAAGGTCCATCGCCCGTCTCGTGGCCCAGCAGCGCCCGCCGATCCCTCTAGGCCCGCGGCGCCCCGCTCTGCTAACCTCGAAACCGCCCGGGCGACCTCAGCGTTCGCCCGGCGGCAAGGCATCTGGGGGGAGGCATGGCAATGGGCAAGGCCAAGTCGGGCGCGGCGGTCGCCGCGGTCTATCGGGTTCCGGCGGAGGAACTGTGGAAGACGGTCGATTTCCACCAGCCGTCCGAGGCGATCATGCCGCCGATCGCGAAGAGCCAGCGCACCGGCGAGGGCCTCGGCGCGACCAAAGTCAACACGCTGCAGGGCGGCGG
>JAWWCG010000019.1:0-15453 GCA_033720555.1 Kiloniellales bacterium
CCGAGGATCCGGGCGTGCTCGTGCTTTCGCGCTTCGCCGGCGCCGCCGAGCGCCTCACCGGCGCCCTGCTGGTCAACCCCTTCGATGTCGACGGGATGGCCGCCGCGATGGGGCGGGCGCTCGACATGCCCCGGGACGAACGCCACGCGCGGTGGTCCGAGATGATCGTCGAGCTGCGAGCGCATGACGTGCACGCGTGGCGAGAGGACTTCCTGCGCTCCCTATTCGAGGCGCGCCGTGACCGACCGACGAGCCGGCACCTGGAGTCCGGACTCGGGGCGCCGCGCCGCCCAGCCTTCCGAAGCGACGGCGCGCAGGGGTCCAGGGACCGTATCATCGAATCGCGATGGGATCTGGCCCTTGCGTCCGGCGACGGGGAGCGAGGTGCCGAGCGGAGGACCGCTTGCGCAGGAGCGCCCTAGTCGCAGGGCGGGGTCGAATTCTCTCGCGCGTCGTGCCGTTATCCGTACCATTGCGTGCCGGCCCGGCGAGGTGGCCTTCGAATGTCTCCACTCGATCCGTTTGTCTCCCGAACGCACGTTGCCTACCTCTCCATGGAGATTGCGATCCGGCCGGAGATGGCGACCTATGCCGGCGGCCTCGGCGTTCTCGCCGGCGACACCGCGCGCTCGTGCGCCGACCTCGCCTTGCCGGTCGTGTTCGTGACCCTTGTCAGCCGCGCGGGATACTTCCGGCAGCGGATCGACCCGGAGGGCCGGCAGGTGGAGGAGCCGGACCCGTGGCGGCCGGAGCGGTGGTGCAGTTCGCTCGATGCGATGATCGCCGTGCCGATCGACGGACGTGCGGTGTGGATCCGGCCGTGGCTTTACGTCCACAGCTGTCCGCACGGCCACCAGATCCCGATCCTTCTGCTCGATACCGACCTCGATCAGAATGCGGCCCCCGACCGGGAGATCACCCACTACCTCTACGGCGGCGACCAGACCTACCGGTTGAAGCAGGAGATCGTGCTCGGCATCGGCGGCATACGGTTGTTGCGCGCCCTCGGCTTCGATTTGCACACCTATCACCTCAACGAGGGTCATGCGGCCTTGCTGACGCTCGATCTCCTCAATCGATGGAAGGTTCAAGCCGAGGACCGCATTCCCGGCGAGCCGCACTACGACATCGCCGAGGTGCGCGAGCGCTGCGTGTTCACGACGCACACGCCGGTCGAGGCGGGGCACGACCGCTTTCCCTACGATCTCGTCGAGCGATTGCTGCCGGACTTCGTCGAGCGCGACGCGCTGCAGCGGCTCGCGGGCCGCGACGGGCTCAACATGACGCGTCTCGCCTTCAATCTGTCCGGCTATATCAACGGCGTCGCGCGCCGCCACGCGGAGACGACCGAGCGCATGTTCCCGGGCTACCGAGTCCACGCCGTCACCAACGGCGTACACGCCGGCACCTGGACTCACGAGGCCTTCGCCCGGCTCTATCAGGCCAACTTTCCCCGGTGGCAGCACGAGCCGGAGATTTTGGTGCGCGTCCTCCAACTTCCGGAGGAGGAAATCTGGCGGTGTCATCAGGCGGCCAAGGCCGATCTCGTCGCCCGGGTCGAGGCCGTCACGGGCACGGCCCTCGACCCGGAGCTTCCCATCCTCGGCTTCGCCCGGCGCATGACCGGCTACAAGCGGCCGATGTTGATCTTCAGCGATCTGGAGCGGCTGGCCGCGATCGCGTCCCGGCACCCGTTCCAGATCGTGATGGCGGGCAAGGCCCATCCGCGCGACGGCGACGGAAAGGACGCCATCCGGCGCATTCACGACACGGCGCGGGCTCTGGCGGGCAGGGTGCCGTGCGTCTTCCTGCCGGGATACGACATGGCGCTCGCCAAGACCCTGACCGCCGGGGCGGATGTCTGGCTCAACACGCCGCTGCCGCCGCTCGAGGCTTCGGGCACGAGCGGCATGAAGGCGGCCCTCAACGGCGTGCTCAATTTCAGCGTGCTCGACGGCTGGTGGGTCGAGGCCTGCCTCGAGGGGGTGACCGGCTGGGCCATCGGCGACGACGGCGACGGCGGATCGGACGATCGGCACGCCCAAGCGCTCTACGACAAGCTGGACCGCATCGTGCTGCCCCTCTATCGGGCCGACCCGGGACGCTGGCGCTGGATGATGAAGCAGGCGATCGGCAACGTCGGCTCCTACTTCAACAGCCAACGCATGATGCGCCGCTACGCGAGCGAGGCCTATCTGCGTTGAGCGGACGACGCGCGGATGCGAAGGCCGGGCCGCCGCCGGCGGGACGCTCGGATCCCGAACGGCGAGGCCAGGGAAGCGACGTGAGGCCGCAGTGAGACTCCGCCATGAGCCGGTTTCGACTCCCTAGCGCCGACCGGCTGCCTGGCGTGCTCATCCTGGTCGGCCTGATCGCCGGCCTCGCCGCCGTGAACTCGCCGCTCAGGCCCTATTACGACTACGCGCACCACGTGAGCGTCCATCTGGGGATCGGGGCGCTGAAGGCCGAGGAGCCTTTGATCCTGTGGATCAACGACGGCCTCATGGTGTTTTTCTTCCTGCTCGTCGGCCTGGAGATCAAGCGCGAGCTTCTGGCCGGGCATCTTTCGACGACCGGGCAGGCGGCGCTTCCCGCCTATGCGGCCGCCGGCGGCATGGCCGTCCCGGCTCTGATCTACGTCGCGCTCGCCTGGCCCGACGCGGCCGCCCTGCGCGGCTGGGCGATCCCGACCGCCACCGATATCGTGCTCGCGACCAGCATGATCGCGCTGCTCGGCGCCCGCGTCCCGTCGGCCCTGCGCGCCTTCCTGCTGGCGCTCGCGATTTTTGACGATATCGGGGCCGTGGCGATCATCGGCCTGTTCTACGGCAAGGGCCTGGTCGCGGCGCCGCTCGCCGTCGCGGGCCTGGCGCTTCTCGGCCTGTGGCTCCTCAACCGCTTCGCCGCCGCGCGACTCTGGCCCTACGCCGCGGTCGGGGGCCTTCTTTGGGCAGCCATGCTCAGCTCCGGCTTCGAGCCGGCCTTGGCCGGCGTACTGATCGGCTTCGCCATACCCCTCGGCCGGGCCCACGTCGGCCACTCGCCGCTTTACCGGGTCGAGCGCAAGCTCCGGCCCTGGGTGTCGGCCGGCGTTATCCCGTTGTTCGCTTTCTTCAACGCCGGTGTCGCGATCGATGCGACGGCCTTCGACAGCCTGCTGGCGCCGCCATCCCTGGGCATCGTCCTCGGACTCTTTCTCGGCAAGCCGATCGGGATCTTCGGCGCGACCTGGGCGGCGGTCAGGCTCGGCGCCGGCCGCCTGCCGAGGGGCGTCACCTGGGTTCAGATCGGCGGCGTCGCGGCGCTCGCCGGGATCGGCTTCACGATGAGCCTCTTCGTCGCCGCCTTGGCCTTTCCCGATGCGCGGCTCCTGGCGAGCGCCAAGCTCGCTGTCCTCCGGGCGTCCGCGCTATCGGCATCGGTCGGGCTCGCGGCGCTCTACGCCGCCGACCGGCGCGCCGGCGTCTCGGCGGCGGCGGGCGCGCAAGCGGGTGACCCGCCGCGCCGACCCGCCCCTTGATCGCGTGCTCGCCGCCCGTGCCCACGCGCCGCGCACCTGCGGCGCCGAGATGATCGGCGATCCAGCGGGGCCCGAGACATGAGCGTCGGCGTCGTCCTGCGGCTCGTGGCGGTCATGGCGCTCTGGGCCGCGTGTTTCCCGCTGATCACCATAGGGCTCGAGTTGGCGCCCCATCTCGCTTTCGCCGCGATGCGCGCGCTGCTTGCCGGCCTCTGCCTCGTCCTGCTCGGCGTGCTCCTGGGCCGCCCGGTGCCGCGTAGCCTCCGATCCTGGGCGCTGATCGCGCTGGTCGGGTTGGGGGCGACGAGCCTGGGTTTCCTCGGCATGTTCCATGCCGCGGAGTTCTTGTCGCCGGGTCTCGCCACCGTCGTCGCCAACACCCAACCGATTCTCGCCGCGGTTCTCGGTCATGCCATATTGGGAGAACGGCTAGGCGCGGCAGGAAAGGCCGGGTTGATGGTCGGCCTCGCCGGTATCGCCACGATCGCCTGGCCGGGCCTCGCCACCGGCGAAATTCGCGGCTACGCCCTCGGCATCGCCTACGTCGTGCTCGCCGCGGTGGGCGTTTCCGTGGGCAACGTCGCCATCAAACGGCTCACCGGCCAGGTCGATGCGGTCATGGCGATGGGCCTTCAGATGCTGATCGGCGCAGCACCTCTCGCGCTCGTCTCGATCCTGACCGAGGACGTCGCCTCGCTCGCCTGGTCGACGGAGTTCGCGCTGGTCCTCGTCACCCTTTCCGTCTTCGGCTCCGCCCTGGTTTTCTGGCTATGGTTCTCTGCGCTCGAAAAGGTCGACCTCAACCGTGCCAACGCCTTCACGTTCCTGGTGCCGATCTTCGGCCTGGCGGTCGGCGCGGCGCTGTTCGACGAGCGGCTGGGTTGGCTCCAGGGAGTCGGCGTCGCCTTGGTGTTGAGCGGTATCGCGCTGGTGCAGCGCGACGCCCGATAGCGCTGCCAGGGCGAAGCGACCGAGGCTCCGCGCCAACCCAAGATTGGCAGCCCCCGGGACCGCTCCCCGGCTTTCCCATAGGCTTGGCGCCGCGCCCTCGCGCAGCGGGCGACGGGCCGGGCTGGATAGGCTTGCCGGTTCGAGATCGTGGACGAGGCATCGGGCGGGCTCGCGAGTTCGATAATCTTGCTTCGAGCGTTTCAGGGCGCGGCCTTTGCGGTCGGCGCGGCAAGGCGCTATACGCCTCTTGGCAAACCGTCCCGCCAAGCCGAATCGAGGTGGCAGAAAAGATGCTTCGAACGAAATCCGCATGGGTCGGCCTGGTCGCGATGGGCCTGGCCTCAGTGCCATATTCCGCCTGGGCCGCGGCGGCGGACGATTTGGCCTCCGAATGCCAGGCTCTCCTGAACGACCAATGGGATGCCTTGGCGGAACGAAACTACGACGCCGCCAACAAGATCCTCGACCAGGCGCGCCAGAAAGGATGCCTTCGACAACCCATAGCCGGCCAGCTTTGCGATATTCCGGCCGGTCAGGAGGCCAAGTATGACGCGAAAGGCGACGCCAGCCTGGTGAACATCGCGCGCAATCAGCGGCGTCTTCTTGGCTGCAAGATGTGAGGCCCCACAAGTGTCCCAGCCCCCGGTTTCCTGACCCAATGGCCGCTCGCGCCTAGGACGTCGCCCGCAGGAAGACACCGTTGGCCGGACCGGAGCCCGCCGGGCCGCCGCGCCGGCGGGCCAAGCCGTTTCGCGAAAGGATCGATTCGATACCGGCCGCGGTTGCCTGGCCGAGGTAGCGGGGCGTTTCCGGCATCTCGACCACCACGGCCGAGGCGTGCGCCAGAACGCCGGCCGCACCCGCCAGGACCTTGTGCTCGGAGCCCTGGGTGTCGAGGACGAGAAGCTCGACATGCGAAGCAGGAACGCCGAGGTCGCTCAGAATCCCGTCGAGCGGGCGCGCCACGACGGAGGTGATCGCCACCGGCCTCACCGCAGGCGACACCGGCATGAGCAAGGAGGAGTGCATCGGAAACTCGGTCACGACGAAGGGCGCCAGGCCCGAGCGATCCGCCGCGGCCATGTTGACGGCATGGATGACGGGCGGACCCGCCAGGTCGTAGACCTTGGCGAAGACCGCGAACCAGCGACGCCAGAAGTCGACATGCACGAGGAGGCGGGCGAAGATCCACGGGTTCGCTTCCACCAGCACGATCGGACTGAAGCCGGCGGCGAGGTAGTCCTCCAGCTCCTCGCCGATGTGGGCGCCGACGTGGACCACCGCGCCGCCCATGGGCCGCGGCGGCAGGCCCGCCGCCGAGGACCAGATCGAGCCGGGAACCGGCTGCACGTCCCGCACCATGGTGGTGGGTTGCGACGGCCGGAACCGCGGAAAGTTCGCGCGCGCGAAGCGATCGAAGTCGCTCATGCGCGGCGCTCGACCGGCAAGCTCGCCAGGGAGCGAAACAGAATCAGGGGACGCCAGAGCGGAGGGCCAGCGACCCTGAGGTCGGCCAGCAGCGGCGCCAGGGCGCGGAAGAGGTCGGCGGCCAGCCCTCGCGCGAACCACAGGCCGAGGCAGAGATGTATGCCGCTGCCGAAGGCCACGTGGCGGCTGCGCGGCCGCGAAATGACGAACGCCTCCGGCGCCGACGCAAGCCGCGGATCGCGGTTCGCCGACGCCAGGCAGGCGACAACCGGATCGCCGGGCAAGATCCTTGCGCCGCCGAGCGTCACCTCGTCGCGGGCGATGCGGCCGGCCAGATGGACCGGCGGCGCGAACCGCAGGATCTCCTCCACGCAGGACTCCGCCAGGGCGGGCCGCTCGCGAAGCAGGGCGAGCTCGCCGGGATTCTGCAACAGTGCGAAGACGCCGTTGGCGATCACGTTGCGGGTGGTTTCCTGCCCCGTGACGAGGACCAGCATGAGCGTCGACACCGCTTCCTCGAGGCTCAGCTCGCCAGCGTGGACCAGCTCGACCAGCCGGGCGCGCAGGCACGGGCCCTCGCCGCCGGCGGGCGCGGCGAGGCGGCGGCGAAGGCGATGGCCGAGGTCCTCGGCGATGGCGCCGGAAACGCCGTAGGACGCGCGGTCGCGCTTCAGGTCCAGCACCTTCGCCATGTGCGTGGTCCAGCTCGCGAGGGCGTTGAGCTCGGCCTCCCGGATGCCGCTGAGCATGGCCAGGGAGGCGCGGGCGAGCGGGACGGCGAGGTCCGTGACGACGTCGAAGGACTCCCGGCGGCCGAGCCGCTCAAGATGGGCGTGCACCAGGGCCTCGCGGGCGGGCGCGTAGGCGGCGGCGTTTTGCGACGAGAAGAAGCCGGCCAAGGGCGCCCGCAAGTGGCCGTGGTACGGCGGGTCGCGGAACATGACCCAGCGGTCCACGTGTTCGAGCAGCGGCCGCAGGTGCGGCGGGCGCGCGCGGTTCGCCACCTTTCGGTGCACCTCGCGGCCGAAGACGCGGTCCTTCAGGATGCGGCGCGCGCTGTCGTGATCGAAGGCGTACCAGGCGCCGGTCAATCCGGGATTGGAGGGCTTGCCCCAGTGAACCGGAGCCGTCTCGGCGTAGCGGCGATAGACCGCGAAGGGATCGCGCCGCATCTGCGGATGGAACGGGTCGAACCTTGGCAGCTCCATCGGCGCGCTCCGGGCGCGGGGTGAGCGAGGTCAATGAAACGCCGGGCCCAAGGCGCCGACGCTTGCCTCTGGAGTCCGGTCCGCGGCCTTGGCGAAGTCGTCGAGCTCCGTGAAATAGGCCCTGAACAGGATGCCGACGTCGCGCAGCAGGCGGGACAGCAAGTCGAGCGAATAGCCATGGGCCTCGATGACCGCCTCCGCGATCTCCAGCATCATGTCGTCGTGCCGGTCGCGCTCGTCGATCGCCATATGGGCTCTCGCCCCCTTCACGTGATCTTCCCCGAAGGCGACGGCCGCGCGCTGCGCGGCCAGCGGCGACGCACGCTTGGAGTTCCATTCCACGAACACCGAGTAGGCGACGGCGGGCAGCGAGCCGAGCTGCGAGATTTCCTGCTCGAGCCAAGCGATCAGCAGGCGGGTGGAGACGAACGGCGGGCTCGCGGCGACCATTTCCCGGTTTATGCCGTGGCGCGCGAGATCGCGAAGATACAGGCGATCGTGAGACATCTCTTCCTGGACGTAGTCGGCCCACAAGCGCGCCGCGTCGTAGTCCTCCGAGATCATCGCGCTCAGCGCCAGAGCGTCCGTGCGGGCGGTCTCCCAGATCCGCCGGACCGTCTCGATGCGATGGCGCAGATAATAGGTCGGATCGAGCGCCGCGTCGGACCTGCTCAGGTGGTTCGACCGGCCGACGGTGTTGGCGAAGAGGTAGCATTCCTGGACCATGAGGCCGTCGATCGTGCGCCTTAACTGTTCGATAGTCTCCATATCCGCCTCCGCGCCGGGCGCTCCGGCCCCACTCTTCGTCCTCGTTCTCCGGTCTCAGGCCAGGTCGAAAAAGAAGTTCTGGGTGAGCCGGCCGTCTTGAGCCGTCCGCCCGAACGTGCCCGTGCGGGCGTGAAACTGCCGACTGTCGAACACGATGCAGCGGTTGAACCGCATGGGAACGCTGGTCAGGAGATCCCATTTCTCCTCCACCGCGAAGCCGTCGTCGCGCAGGGCGTCGAGGACTTCTTGCAGGTTTCGGCCGAGCTTGCCGCAAGCTCGGGCCATCTCTTGGGATCCGGGATCCGGCAAGAACTCCCAGCCGAAGGTTCGATGCCGGTAGAAGTTGGTGCCGCCCACGCATTGTCGCTCGGGATTGAGGAACACCAACGCCGAGTAGCGGGCGACCAGGGCGTCGTAGTGAATCCACGTGGCTTTTTGCTCGCACCCGTCGTCCGGCCCCGGCGCGAGAATCAGACGGAACTCGCCGGTCGGCGCCCGCCAGGACACCGGCCTGTTGAGGCCCGCCGCCAGTAAATTCAAGCCGAGCGCCGCATAAGGGTGGAGAGGGTTGGTCAGCATGCCCTTGTAGTAGGTTTTTTCGTCTTCATTCGCGGCATCCTGGAAGCGCAGGCTGAGGGCGTAGCGGCGCACTGACCAGGGATCCGGGTAGAAGTCGTCGACGATCATCAGTTTCATCGCCGTCAAAGACCGGCCTCCCACTGGCGGAACCGCGTGGCGGGCCGGCGGTGGACGAACAGCCTGCCATCGAGGTACAAGGCGTCCAGGTCCATCGCGAGCGCGGCGTCTATCGCGTCGGTGGGGGTCTCCACGATCGGCTCGCCCTTTCCGTTGAACGAGGTGTTCAAGACCAACGGCAAGCCGGTCAGCTCGGCAAAGGCGGAGATCAGCGCGTGATAGGCCGGGTCGTCGTCCTCCAGGACGGTCTGTATCCGGCAGGTGCCGTCGACATGTACGACGCTGGCGACCTCCGAGCGGCGCTCGGGCCGGACCTGGCAGACGAAGAGCATGTAGCGCTCGTCGCGGCCGATGGCGAAGTAGTCGGCGGCGCGTTCGGCGAGGACGCTCGCGCCATAGGGTCGATACTGCTCGCGGTGCTTGACCTGTCCGTTGAGAAAGGCGCGCATGCGCGGCGGGCGCGGATCGGCGATCAGGCTGCGGTGCCCGAGGGCGCGCGGACCGAACTCGGAGCCGCCGCGAAACAGCCCGACGACGCCGGCCTCGACCAGCACGCGGGCGACATCGTGCGGGCCGGCGCGGGGCACCTCGGCGTAGCTGCGCGACAGGTCGGCGCTGCTTGCGATGGCCTCGTGGATCTCGCCGCCGGCATAGCTTCGCCCGAGGGTCGTTCGCCAGCGATCGATGCGCGGCGGCTCGGCGCCGAGCAGCCGCAGCCCGTAGAGGGCGGCGCCGATGGCGGTGCCGTCGTCGGTCGAAGCGGGTTGGACGAAGATCTCCTCGAAAGGCACCGCTTCGCGGATCCGACTGTTCGCCACGCAATTGAGGCCCATGCCGCCGGCGATGCAGAGGCGGCGCGAGCCGACCTCGTCATAGGCGCGGCGCGCGAGATGGACCATCAGCTCTTCGACGGCCTCCTGGGCGGCGCGGGCGACGTTGGCATAGTGGGCGCAGGGCGCATCGGGAAGCGGGTTGGTCGGGCCGAAGCGCGCGCCGTAGAAATGGGGAAAGAGATGCGGGCCGACCGACTGCACGGTCGGGCTGATTTGGTAGCCGTCCGCTGTCAGCTCGAAATGGCGCTTCAGCTCGCCGGCGTGGACCGTCGTGCCGTAAGGCGCCAACCCCATGGTCTTGCCGGCGTCGAACGGCGTGTAGCCGATATGGAGCGTGGCCATCTCGTAGAGCGCGCCCACCGAGTTGCAGTTCCACAGCAGATCGCCGGGCCGGTCGTGGATCTTGGCGACCAGCTCGATGCCGTCGGGCGCGCCGCGATAGATGCTCGCCCGCTCCAGCAAAGGCACGGGCTCGCCGTCGGGTCGCTGCCAGTGATCCCAAACGCTGCCCCCCTTGTCGGCCACCAGGACGGCGGCTTCCTCGAACCCGGACGGCCAGAACGCGCTCAAGGCGTGGGCGAGATGATGGTTGACGGTCGCGAGATGGGAATGCGGCGACCACGGCATCTGGATCGCGCAGTCGGCGACGCTCAGATTGCGGATCGCGTTACCGCCGATCATGGCGGCGTTGCAGAAAACGACGGCGTCGAGATCCTCGAAATCGATGCCCTGGGCGCGCAGGCAATAGCGGACGCTGGTCCGCGGAACCACGGTGAACCACCGATTGAGTCGGTCCTGGGGACAGGAATGCTTGACCCGGTCCAGGCGCTCCTCGGCGATCGCGACGATGTCTCCGGTGTCGCTCAGCAGGCAGGCGGAGCGGTCGTGCGATAGGTTTACGCCGAGTGCATACATGGACGCCGCCGTTCTCTGCCCCACGCGCTCGTCATCTAGCCTACGTGTCGGCTCATTGCAGTACCGACATCTCCAGACCGTTCCGGGTTCGTCCGATCGTCCACGATTTCATGGGGCAGCTTGCCGGACAGGCCGAGCGAGAGGCGCGCGTCTATGGCCGCTTCGATCACCGCAAGCACGGCGGCCAGCCCGGCGCCTTGATTGGCCAGCAGCTCCGCCAAGAGTCGGGCCTCGTCCTCGTCGCAGGCATAGCGTGCGCCCGCCGTCTCGCCGAGGCGCACCATCTCCCGCCGGAATTGGGGCTCGAGCGACGCCTTCATCAACAGCTTTTCCAACTGGCCGAACGCCATATGCCCTGCACCAGCGCGAGAGTTCATGCCCAGGCGTCGTGTCTTCTCGGCCAAGCCGGCAGCCGCCGGGAGGCCCGGCGGCGCGCCGGCCTGGCGAGCGCTCGGACCGATTACTTCACGACGTCCATGGCGACCGGGCCGGCCAGGCTGGGCACCACGACACGAAAGACCTGGGGCGCCCGCGCCGCAGTCATGGTCGCCGTCAGACCGGCGAGGCCCGGCGTCGCCGTGGCGGTGAGACCGGCCAGCCCGGGAGTCGCCGTCGCCGTCAAGCCGGCGAGGCCGGGCGTCATGGTGGCCGTTAGGCCCGGCGTCATGGTGGCGGTCAAGCCGGCGAGGCCCGGCGTCATGGTGGCCGTGAGCCCCGGCATCATGGTGGCTGCAAATTCGTTAGTCATCGCGAAAAGTCCCTCCTCAGCAAGTGCTTCATTCACGCTTCGCCAAACGGTGCTTCCTTGGGCAGCCCCGACGGGCGGCCCTGAGACTGTTGGATCCGACATGCGCTCTGGCGGCTTAACCGAGCCGAAACATTGCCCCGGGCAACTGCTCGCTGACCGGCACCAGGACGGGTGAGGGGTCGATGATCTCCACGACCTGCTCGGTGATCAGGTTGATGCGGACCAAAAACCGCATCGGGAGGAGGCAGATCTTGGGAGGTACGCACGTGAACTCGAAGACGATCCGGTCCTCCTCGGGGATAAAGCTGCCGAGACAGAACGCCCGGCTGAAGGCTTCGTGGTCGAGAACGTGCTGGACGAAGTGCTTTTGAACGTCCTCGTCCGACAGGGCAGCGATAACCCGACCGAAACACGCATCTCCGCCTGAGGAAGAGACGTGATCCTTGAGCTGCTCGACGGCTTCGCGCAGGTCTTCCAGAGCGCTTTTCTCATTCGCGCCGGTCTTGTCGTTCGCCTTTTGCTGTGTCCCCCGACCGCCTGCCGGCATGGTCGCTATCCTCCCCCGTCATTTCGATACGATTATTTAAAGTTGTATCATGAATCAGAAATACAAACTTGTAAACAAATTTCGAGACGCGCGGTCAGGACCGCGCCGCGACGCCTCGGCATCGAAGCCGGCGCACGACCGAGACCGCGACGGACGCGCCAAACGACGTGCCGGCCCGCGTCCGAGCGCAGCGTTCCTCTCCTTAGGCTCGCGAATTTTGTCGCCCAGGCGCATGGCTTTGCAGGCCCCATGACGAGCCCGTCATGGGAGACGCCCGCGGCGCGTTAGTTGCCCGTGGGCCGTCCGGGCTCGCCCCGGCTGCGAGCGGGCCCGGCGAGCGCGGGCGGCGTCACGACGTCGGGCGAACGCGCTTGAGGAAATCCCAGGTGGGAAGGGCCGCCAATCCGCCGATCGCGCCCGCGACGTAGCTAGGCATCACGAGGCCCAGAACGCTCTCGCACAGGAGCCCGGCCAGGTAGCTGGTCACCAGCATAACGGCGACGGTGATCAACAGGCGTTGCCAAAAAGGCAGTCTAGGCTCCATGAAGCCTCCCGAAGCGCCGGCAGCGATCCTCGCCGAGCCACACGGGACAATGATAGGTCGTGGCGGGTCTCTGCGCCAGAGCCGGCCCGGCGCGGCCGACCGGGAGATCGGGCCGGCCCGAAGCCGCTTCGCGCCTCTCCCGACACGCCCGTCATTTCACCGTCGAGAGACGATCGCGCCCCTAGAGCAAGATGCGAGGGCTGCTCCGGTGCCTGCGCAGTTCGGCTCAAATTTGCTCAGATATTTCGCCAACTTATGCCCCTTTAATCAGCAGTTAAAGTTCTCCGCCGATTATGCGCTCGCCGTTACGACACGAGAGTCAATGGAGTTACCAGCATGCTTGCGAAAATGATCGGGTTTATCAGAGATGAGGATGGCGCGACCGCCATCGAATACGGGCTGATCGCGGCCCTGGTCTCGGTTGCCGCCATCGGCGCCCTGACCGCCATGGGCGACAGCCTCAGCTCCATGTTCGAGACCGTTTCCAGCGCCCTGTCCAGCGCCACGACTCCGTAACCGGGTTCGCGGTAAGGAACAAAACGCAGGAACAGGCCGGACCCCCGCGCGTCTTCCGCTCCCTGTTCGCTCGAGCAAGGATCGGAGCGCCACGGGGGGCCGGCGATCAAGATGCCCCAGCCCTGCATCGCGCAGGGCTGGGGTTTTCTTTGCTGCCCGGGGGCGGCCGCTCGCCGCCTGGGCCGTGTCGGCCCTGGGCCGGCGCGAAGCGAGGGCGCGGTCCCTCGGTCGCTTGGCCGGACGGCCGCCCGGCGCTCCGCAGTCGTTCCGCTCGCCCCGGGGCCGGCGACGGCGCACCCGGCGAATATCCTCGTGACACCTGCGCCGTCGGCGGATAGCTTTCTCGCCTAGGGGAGCTGTCTCGCAGGCGGGGGTCCAGCGTCATGAAATGGCAGAACTACAAGCCCGGCGAAGTGATCTTCCGGGAAGGCGAGGAGAGCGACGCCGCCTATCTCATCGTCTCCGGCGAAGTGCGAATCGTGAAAGGCTTCGATTCGCCCAAGCCCAAGGACCTCGCCGTGGTTCGCGCCGGCGAGTACATCGGTGAAATGGGCGCGATCGACGATCAGCCGCGTTCGGCCAGCGCCGTCGCGGACGGTCCCGTGGTGTGCGCGCCCGTCACGCCGGCGGAGTTCATGGAGATGCTTCGCAGAAATCCCGACGAGGCGATCGACCTGCTGAAGATTCTGTTCGCGCGGCTGCGTGCGGCGAGCCGCAGGCTGGCCGAGATCGAGCAAGCCAGCGGCGGCTGACGGCGCGGCGAAGGGCGCCAGGCCCTGACGAAGCCCGTTCGCGGAGCGCGGGTTCGGGAGGGTTTGGGTCCGTTCTTTGACCTAATGGCCGGCGATGGCGAGGGGATCAGCGCCGGCGCGCCTGCCCCAGGCCTATGACCCTGACCGTCTCGTCCCACAGATTGTAAGGCGCCAGGTCCTGCGGGTCGGCCCAAGTCACCTCGGCGGCGTCGCCGGCGGCCGCGGGCGTGCCGGCGCGCCATTCCGCAAGGAAGTCGATCAAGGTGTAGTGATAGGCGATGCGGCCGTCCTCGCCGCGGTGCAGGGAGTCGACCACGTCGAGCAGCGCCGTCACCTCGACGTCCACGCCGGTCTCCTCGCCGACCTCGCGAGCGGCGGTCTGGCGCACCGTCTCGCCAAGGCGCTGTCGGCCCCCGGGCAGGGCCCAGGCGCCCGCCCGCGGCGCTTTGGCCCGGCGGATCAGCAGCACGCGGTCGTCCTTGAAAACCACCACGCCGACGCCGATCAAGGGGCGCTTTGGGGGATCGCTCATCCGCCGCGCGCCGCCCGATGGATCTTGTCGTCGACCTCCACCTGATAGGCGTTGGCGAGGCTGTTGGTTTCGTTGGCCATGGCAACGACGGCCAGGAGCTCGCCCAGCATCGCTTCGCTCATCCCGGCCCGGCGCGCCGCCGCGGTATGGGAATTGATGCAGTAGTCGCAGTTATTGGTGACGCTGACCGCAACATAGATCATCTCCTTCACGACGGGGTCGAGGCTGCCCGGGGCCATGACTCCCTTGAGGCTGGCCCAGGTGCGCGCGAGGGTCGCCGGATGCTGCGCAAGCGCTTTCCAGAAATTATTGATCCAGTCGACCCCTCGGGTCTCCATGATGTCGTCGTAGACGGCGCGCACCTCGGGCGTCGCCTCCTGATACTCCACGAAACGGCTGATCGGCATGGCCGGCTCCTTTCCGATGGGCGGCGCTGCGCGCGGGGATCCGGCTGGCGCCGCTGCTTGGCCGCAAACCGTCGCACACTCGGCGCGCCGAGGCGAGCCGCCGGCCTTCGGGTCTTCTCCTGGTCTTTCGTGCCGTCCGCGGCTCGTCCCGAGGGGCCGCAACCGCGCGCCTTCGCGGCCTGGATCCGCCAGGCGACGACGAGCAAATGAGAGAATATTTCGCGACGCGTCGAGAAAATCGACATTTTGCTCGAGGGGGGCGTATTGTTGTCCGGCTGGCATAGTGCAGGGTCTCTGCGAATCGACTGGCGGAGGGGCCGGTCATGGGTCTCGAGCGCACAAATGCCAGTCCTGCCAAGTGCGGCGCCGCCTTTGCCGCCAGCCCGCGCCGCCGGCCCGCGCCGCATCGCGGTGACCACTTCCAACGGCGTCATGTTTTGGCAAATCGTCGAGGCCCGGCGCGACCGGGCGGGTCCTGCCGCGCGCTTTTGGCGCGAAGTAGCGAGGTGCCGAACACGGACGACCGGCTCTGCCGGATAGCGGCAGTTCCAGGACACGAGACCGAACTCCGGCGCTACAGCGCCAAGCTCGCCGAGGCGCTCGAGGCCAATCGGATCGGCGCCGACTTCGCCTGCGGGTGTCGCGCTATCGATGGCCTGGGGATTCGTCTGTGCGAAGAAAAAGTTGGAAATCATTCCTGAAATCGGCCTATCGATAGATGTCATGCGAAAGACGAAGGTAAAGCCGAAACGACACGTCACCCTTCGCGACGTCGCGGCCGAGGCCGGCGTATCGTTGACCACGGTTTCCAACTTCATGAACGACCGCTACCGATTCATGAGCTTGGACACGCGGCTGCGCGTGCAACGGGCGGTGGAAGAATTGAACTACCGCCCCCACGGGATCGCGCGGAGTCTGCGGCTGTCGGAATGGTGTTCGATCGGCATCATCATCGTGGACGAGTCGCCGACCTACCTCGCGGATTCCATCACGACCCACATCATTGCCGGCCTCAGCAACTTTCTCACCGGGCGCGGGTTCAACCTTGTGGTTCAAGGCTTGCGAGCGGCGAATTTTCACAGCTCGCC
>JAWWCG010000020.1:0-15255 GCA_033720555.1 Kiloniellales bacterium
AGCGGCAGGCCGGCGTCCACGGCGCGGCGGCAGAAGCCGTCCAGCAGTCCCGCCTCGTCCCGGCTGGTCAGTCCGGTCGCGGCCGTCCACGAGATGAGCGATGAGACCTTTTCCTCGTCCATGCTCCGCCCGGTCCACACTCCGCCCGGTCCACACTTTGCTCGGCCCGCCCGGCCTCTCTCACAGCCTAAGATTTTCAGAGTGCCGGCGCCGGCGCAACCGGAACGCGGCGCGAGAGCGCCTCACCAGAAGGCCAGGATCGTGCCGACCATGAGGACCGCGAGGCCCGCCGCGAGCACCCGGTAGTCGGCGAGCCGGCCGCGGCCCTCGGCGCCGGGCTCGGCGCCCAGGTCGCTCCGCTCGAAGGCGACGTGCGCGCCCGGCGGCCGCGCCGGCGGCCCGGCGGCGACGCTGACCACCGCCATCACCGCGAAGCTGAAGGCGAACATCGCGACCGCCATGTAGGTGAAATGCACCGCCGGCAGGCCGGCGGCGTCCCACGCGCCCGTGACCTCCTTGAGGAGATAGAGGCCGAGACCCACGGCGAGGCCGCTCACGAGGCTCCAGAAGGCGCCGGTCGCGGTCATGCGCCGCCAGAACAGGCCGCCCAGGAACACCGCCACGATGGTCGGCACGATGTAGGCCAGGGTCGCCTGGAAGTACTGGAAGAGCGAGCCGAAGCGCGCGATCAGCGGGGCATAGACCGCCGCCACCAGGATCAGCAGCGCGGTCAGCGCCCGGCCG
The DNA here is from genome assembly GCA_033720555.1 of Kiloniellales bacterium. Taxonomy (GTDB): domain Bacteria; phylum Pseudomonadota; class Alphaproteobacteria; order Kiloniellales; family JAKSDN01; genus CALJXB01. The sequence continues at coordinate 745 of JAWWCG010000020.1, forward strand.
ACGATCAGCAGCCGGTGGCCCGAGAGGCTCGGCCGCAGCGGCCGGATGAAATCCATGGTCAGCAGCGAGGCCGCCGCGTTGAGGGCGCTGTCCAGGCTCGACATGATGGCGGCGACCAGCGCCGTCAGGATGAGGCCGGTGAGCCCCGCCGGCAGCAGCTTGGCGGCAAGCGTCGGGAAGACCCGGTCGGGGTTCTCGATCTCCGGCAGGAGGACGACCGCGATCATGCCGGGCAGGATCATGAGAAACACGTTGGGCAGCTTGAGCAGGCCGCCGAACAGCGCGCCCTTGCGGCCCTCGGCGAGCGATCGCGCGGCCAGCGCGCGCTGCACGAAGTACTGGTTGAGGGTCCAATAGTAGAAGCCGAGCAGGACCACGCCGGCGATGCCGGGCCACGGCAGGAAGTCGTCGCCGGCCGGCCGGATCAGCTTCGTCTGCGCCGCCTCCAGGCCGCTCATGAGGGCGCTCCAGCCGCCGACCTCGCGCAGGCCGAACAGGAAGATCAGGGCGGCGCCCACGATCATCAGCACCGCCTGCATGGCGTCGGTCACGACCACCGAGCGCAGGCCGCCGAACAGCGTATAGCTGCCGGCGAGCAGCGCCATGGCGGCGCCGGCCTGCCACAGCGACACCTCCGGGAACATCGTGCTCATGACGATCCCGCCGGCGTAGATCGCGCCGGCCATGTCGATGAAGATGAGCGTCAGGATGGTGAGGCACGCGTAGGCCCAGCGCGAGCGCCGGTCGAAGCGCACCTCCAGGTACTCGGGCACCGTGAACAGCTTCGCCCTCAAGAACGCCGGCAGCATGAAGACCGCGAAGAAAATCAGCACCAGGGTGGCGGTCCACTCGTAATTGAAGACCGTCATGCCGTGCTGGTAGGCGGCGCCCATGAGGCCGACGAAGCTGGCGCCGGACATGTTGGAGGCGTAGAAGGAGAAGCCGATCAGGTACCAGGGCAGATTGCGCGCCGCGAGGAAGTAGTCGAGGGCGTCGCGCTCGCCGCGGCCGACCCAGAAGCCGAGCGCCAGGATCGCCGCGAAATAGGCGGCCATGACGGCGAAATCGAGGGCGGTGAGCGTGACCATGAGGGGCCGTCAGCCTACTGCGAAGGCGGCGCGCGGAGCAACGGCGCGCCCGCTGCCCACTCGCCGCCCGCTCGCCGCCCGCTCGCCGCCCGTTCGCCGCCTCTCAGGATGCCGCGGTGCCGAACCTTCGGTTCAGGCCGAGGAAGGCCGGCTCGGGGTGCACGATGATCGAGGTCGGGATCCGGGCGAGGTAGTCCCGGTAGCGGCCCTTCGCCTCGAAGCGGTCGCGGAACAGTCCGCCGGCGAAGAGGTCCCTGATCCTTGGCACGATGCCGCCGGCGATGTAGACGCCGCCGCGCGCGCCGAAGGTGAGCGCCAGGTCGCCGGCGACGGTGCCCAGCATCTCGCAGAACATGGCGACGGCCTGCTGGCACAGCGTATCGCCGGGCTTGGCGGCCGACTGGGTGATCTGGGCGGCGGTGCGCGCCGGCGCCTCGCGCCCGTCGAGGCGGGCGAGGCTCCGATACAAGCGCTCGAGGCCTTCGCCGGACAGAAAGCGCTCGGCCGAAGCGTGCCCCAGTTCCTTGCGCGCCGCGGCCAGGACCTCGGCCTCGCGATCGGTGACCGGCGCCATGGTGACATGGCCGCCTTCGCCGACGATGACGGCGTCCCCGCCGACGCCGGGCAGGTAGCCGGCGACCCCCAGCCCGGTGCCCGGGCCGAGCACGACGGCGGGCGCGCCCTCGAGGGCCTCGCCGCCGCCGACGCCGTGCAGGTCGGCCGCCGTCAGGCCGGGGACCGCCCAGGCGATGGCCGCGAAATCGTTGACCACGACGACGTCCTCGAAGCCCAGGTCGGCGCGGAGCTCCTGGGCGTCGATCCGCCACACGCCGTTGGTCAGCTCGACCCGTCCGTTCTCCACCGGACCGGCGCAGGCGAGGGCGGCGACCGGCGGCGGCGACGCCAGCCGCGCGGTTTCGAGAAACGCCCGCAGGGCCGCCTGGGCGTGGGGATATTGCGCCGTCTGCAGGGTGACGATGGCGCCGACCTCGCCGTCGCGGGCCAAGGCGAAGCGGGCGTTGGTGCCGCCGATGTCGGCGAGCAGCGCTGCGGCCGCCCCCGGTTCAGGCGGCATGCTCCGCTCCGTGCAGGGCCTGCAGGTAGGATTCGCGCCACGCGACGATGTCGAACTGCTTCAAGCGCTGGTACATGCCTTGCCAACGCTCGCGGCGTTCGTCCTTCGACATGGCGAGCGCCCGCGCCAAGGCGTCGCTGACGCCCTCGATGTCGTAAGGATTGACCAGCAGGGCGCCGCTCAGCTCTTGGGCGGCGCCGGCGAAGCGCGACAGCACCAGGACGCCGGGATCCTCGGGCGACTGGGCGGCGACGTATTCCTTGGCCACCAGGTTCATGCCGTCGCGCAGCGGCGTCACCAGCCCGACCTTGCTGAGCCTGAGGAAACCCATGAGCTTTTCCCGGCTCACCCCGCGGTTCAGATAGCGCACCGGCGACCAGTCGAAGTCCGCGAAGCTGCCGTTGATATGCCCGACCGCGCTCTCGACCTGCTGGCTGATCAGTTGATAGCTGTGGAGATCGGTGCGCGAGGGCGGCGCGATCTGCACGAACACGACGTTGCGGTGGTACTCCTTGTAGGTGTTCAGGAAATGGCGAAACGCCTCCAGCCGTTCCAGCAGGCCCTTGGTGTAGTCCAGGCGGTCGACGCCGATGATCGTCTTCGCCTGCGGCGCCCCGTCCTGCGGGGCCGGCTTGCGGGACTTGCTCTCCACCATCTCGGCGGTTTCCGAAACCTTGGCCGTGTCGATGCTGATGGGAAACACGCCGGTGAGCGTCTTGTGTCCCAAGGCGTTGACCACGCCGTTGGGGCGCACCCGGCCGTTGGTTTCCTTCCGCACGTAGCCGAGGAAGGCGCTCAGGTCCCGTTCGGTCTGAAAGCCGATCAGGTCGTAGGAGCACATCTCGCGCACCAGCGACTGGTGATTGGGCAGCGTGAGGAGCAGCTCCTCCGGCGGCCACGGAATGTGGAGGAAGAATCCGATCTTGTTGCGGCAGCCCGCCCGGCGGAGATAGCCGCACAGCGGAATGAAGTGATAGTCGTGCACCCAGACGATGTCGTCCTCGTGCAGGAGCGGCAGGAGCTGGTCGGCGAAGGCCGCGTTCACGTTCATGTAGCCGGCCATGTCGCGCCGGCTGAAGTCGGTCAGGTCGAGGCGGTAGTGGAACAGCGGCCAGAGGACGGAATTGGCATAACCGCTGTAGTACTCGTTGTAGTCCTGTTCGCTGAGGTCGACGGTGGCGTAGGTGATCTTGCCGACCTCCACCACCTCCGGGCCGTCCGGCGGCGTTTGCGTGATCTTTCCGCTCCACCCGAACCAGATGCCGCCGTTTTCCTCCAGGGCATCGCGGATCGCGATCGCCAAGCCGCCTTCGGTCCCGCGCGACCCCGAATCGGCCGCGGGCACGCGATTCGAGACCACGACCAGTCGGCTCAAAACGCGTCCTCCCAGGGTTTGGAGAGGCGCATGGCCGAGTGAATCAGCCCGACCATGGAATAGGTTTGCGGGAAGTTGCCCCACAGCTCGCCGGTCTTGGGATCGATGTCTTCCGACAGCAGGCCCAAGGGATTCCGCTGTGCCAGCATGGTCTCGAACAATTCCCGCGCCTCTTCCTTGCGCCCTAGCGCCGCCAGCGCGTCAATATACCAGAAAACGCAGGCGTTGAACGCGACTTGCGGCACGCCGAGATCGTCGGGCACCGAATAGCGCAGCAGATATGGGCCGCGCCGCAGTTCCTTTTCGATCCGCGCGACCGTGGCCACGTAGCGCGGGTCGTCGGCGCTCAGGAAGCCGGTCTGCGGCATCAGCAGCAGGGCCGCGTCGACGCTGTCGCCGTCGAAGGTCGCGACCACGCTGTTCACTTTCGGATTCCAGCTCCGCTCCAGAATTTCCAGCCGCATGGCGTGCGCTTTTTCCGCCCAATAGGCCGCGCGCTTCGACAACTTCAGATGATCGGCGATCCGCGCCAAGCGGTCGCACGCCGCCCAGCACATCACGCTGGAATAGGTATGCACGCTGTTGCGCTTGCGCAACTCCCAGATCCCCGCATCCGGCTGCTTCCAGCGCCGCACCGCCTGGGCGCCCAGCTTCTCGAGGCGCTCGAAGAGGGCGGTGTCTCCCTTGCGGTAGAGGCGCCGGTCGAAGAACATCTGGGCGCAGGCCAGCACCACCGAGCCGTAGCCGTCGTTCTGGACCTGCTTGTAGGCGTCGTTGCCGACCCGCACCGGCCCCATGGCGCGGTAGCCGATCAGGGAATCGACCTCGACCTCGTCCAGGCGCCGGTCCTGGACGATGCCGAACACCGGCTGCAGGACGCCGTCCTCGGCGGTCGCCACGATGTTCATGATGTAGTTGAGATAGCCCTCCATCGTCCTGGTCACGCCCAGGGCGTTGAGCGCGTGCACGACGAAGTAGGAATCGCGCAGCCAGCAATAGCGGTAGTCCCAGTTTCGCCCGCTCGCCGGGGCCTCGGGGATGGAGGTGGTGGGCGCCGCGATGATCGCGCCGGATTCCTCGAAATTGGAAAGCTTGAGGGTGATCGCGGCCCGGATCACCTCGTCCTGCCATTCGAAGGGCAGGGAGAGGTAGCGGCACCATTCCTGCCAGTAATCGTCGGTCTTCTCGAAGAAGCCGCGCGCCGCCTCGTCGACCGGGAGGGTGAAACTCTCGTCGGGCCCGAGCATCAGGGTCAGCGGCGTCTCGAGGATGAAGGGCACCTCCTCGAGAATGTAGGTGACCGCGCCGTCGGTGGTGAGCCGCAGCGTGAGGTCCGGCATGACGTAGCGGATGTGGTTTGAGCCGTGCGTGGTCTCCGGCCAGTTTCGCCCGTAGCCATAGGTCGGGCGCAGCCGCACGCGGATGCGCGGTGCGCCGGCGAGCGGGACGATCTGCCGGACCAGCATGCCGGGCCGGAAGACCCGGCCGAACTGCTTGAACCGCGGCGCGAAGTCGGTGATGCGGATCACTCCGCCGTGGCTGTCTCTCAGGGTGGTCTCGAGAATGGCGGAGTTTTCGCGATAGCACTGCCGCGATTCGCGCAGGTCGAACAGCTCGACGTCGTAGAACCCCTTCTCGCCGTCCTGATGGTCGTTGAGGAGGGCGCAGAACCTGGGATCGCTGTCGAACCGCGGCAGGCAGCACCACACCATGCGGCCCCGGGAATCGAGCAAGGCGCTGAAGGTGCAGTTGCCGATGACGGCGAGGTCGAGGTTGCTCACGGCCGCCTCACCCCTGCCTGGCGCGAATCTTCGCCGGCAGGCCCTCCAGCCACGCGATCACCTGATCGACGTCCGCCAGCCGGTAGCGGGCCGCCGTTTCGCTGTCCCGGCCGACGCGAATCGCGTAGCCGTCGAAGCCGTTCACCATCGCGAAGCCGTCCTCGTCGGTCACGTCGTCGCCGACGAACACCGGCACCCGTCCCTCGAACGGCGCCTCGCCCATGAAGCCACGGATCGCGGAGCCCTTGTCGGCGTGCCGCGGCTTGACCTCGCTCACCATCTTACCATGAAGGACCTTGATCTCTTCGGCCGAAGGACGAACCAGGTCGTCGACCTGGCGGCGAACCGACTCCGCCTCCTGCGGCGCCTTTCGGTAATGGATCGCCAGGGCCCGCCCCTTGTCTTCAAGCATGACACCTTTTTTCGAGGCCGCAAGCTCGGCGAAGGGCGGGCGCAGGTGCTCGAGCGCCTCGATCTCGCCGAGGACGTGGAGTCGGCCCGCGGCGTCGCGGCGCTCGAGCCCGTGCAGGCCAGCCGTCGGAAGCCTGAGCGGGGCGAAGAGCCGATCGAGATTGTCGATGGTGCGCCCGCTGATCAGCGCCACCGCGCCGTCCAGCGACGCCGACAGGCGGCGCAGCGCCTGGCACACGCGCTTGCTGGGGGCGACGCCGTTGGGAGTCGCCGCGAGCTTCAGGATGGTGCCGTCGACGTCGAGAAAGAGGGCCCAAGTCGGGTCGGGCTCAAGGGCTTGCGCACACACGAGTTTCGGTGATGGCATGCTCGCCTCGTCCGCCTTTCGTGGAATGAGCCGACCGAGTCCCCAATTCGGTGCGGCGTGCCGGATCTCGCTCGCCAAAGCCTAACGACCCGAAGGTTACCGGCCGGTGAACCTGAGCGCCCCCCGGTCGGCCCCCGGTCGGCCCATGGTCGGCCCCCGGGCGGCCCCGAGACCGCCCCGAGACCGCCTTGCGCCGCGCCGGCCGCGCCGCCCCAGGGCTCGGGCGCGCGCCGCGCCATCTTGTTACCCTCTAGCGGCCGGCGACTTCAACCGCCTAACGAGATCAAGGGCGGCGACATTCCGCCTGAGATCTGTAAGATGGCGGCGATTGCCGGCTCGCACACGGGAAGGAACCATGCGCATAGCCATGTTGACCGGCGGGGGCGACGTTCCCGGCCTCAATCCCTGCATCAAGGCCATCGTGACCAGGGCGCGCGCGCTCGGTTGGGACACCCTCGGGTTTCGCCGCGGCTGGGCCGGGCCCCTGCAGGTCGATCCCCGGGACGAGGACTCCGTCCGCAAGCACGTCGTCGAGCTCGACAGCACGTCGGTGCGCGGCATCGACCGTACCGGCGGCACCATCCTGCACACCTCGCGCACCAATCCCGGCAAGGTCGCGGCCAAGGATCTGCCGGAATCCCTCAAGGCCGAATACGGATCGGCGGCGGACGGCCGGGTCGATTGCACCGGCCGCGTCCTCGACGTGCTCGCGCAACTGAAGATCGACGCGCTGGTCGCCATCGGCGGTGACGACACGCTGTCCTATGCGGCGCGCCTGCACCGGGAAGGCATGAACGTCATGGCCTGTCCCAAGACCATGGACAACGACGTCTTCGGCACCGACTACTGCATCGGCTTCGGCACCGCGGTCGGCCGCAGCGTCGAGTTCATCGACGCGCTGCGCACGCCGACCGGCAGCCACGAGCGCATCGCCGTGGTCGAGCTGTTCGGCCGCAACAGCGGCGAGACCGCCCTGATCTCCGGCTATCTGGCGGGCGCCGACCGGGTGCTGATCAGCGAGGTGCCGTTCGACGTCGACCGGCTGGCCGATCTCGTCATGGCCGACAAGGCGGCCAATCCCTCCAACTATGCGATCGTCGTGGTCTCCGAGGGCGCGCGCATGGAGGGCAGCGAGACCATCGAGTCGGGCGAGCCCGACGCCTACGGCCATCGCCGCCTCGGCGGCATCGGCGAGGTGCTCGGCCGGGCCCTCAAGCAGCGCACCGGCCAGGGCATCGTCAATCAGACGCTCGCCTATCTCATGCGCGCCGGGCCGCCGGTGGCGCTCGACCGCATGGTGGCCTCGGCCTTCGGCACCATGGCGGTCCAGGCGCTGGAGGCAGGCGAGCGCGGGCTGATGATGGCGCTGCGCGACGGCAACTACGCGACGGTGCCGATCGATACCTGCATCCAGGGCGAAAAGCGCGTCGACGTCGGCGAGCTTTACGATTCGGATGCCTATCGGGCGATGATCCGCACCGTCCGCGGCAAGCCCATGTATCTCTATTAGCCCCTGTGGGATTTAGTCCCTGTGGGATTTAGTCCCTATCGGAGGCCGATCGGGCCGCCGGACATTGGTATCTTACGAGGTGCGGTGTCTCACGACGTGCGGCGGATCACGTAGGTGAAGACGCCCTCGGCCTCGGCGCGCTCCACCAGCTCGTGGCCGGTGGTGGCGCAGAAGTGGCGGAAATCGATGACCGACGCCGGGTCCGTCGCGACTACGGTCAGGGTCTCGCCGACCGGCACGTTCTTCAGCGCCCGCCTGGTCTTCAACACCGGCAGGGGACAGTTGAACCCCTTGGTATCCAGGACCTCGCCCATCTCGCGTCCTCGTCTCGTCCCCGTGGCGTCCCCGTGGCGTCCTCGTGGCGTCCACGTGGCGTCCTCGTGGCGTCCCCATCGCCGCCTCGTCGCGGCGCGGCACAGGTCGTCCATCGCACGGGGTCAGATTGCGGCCCGCGCCCAGCGGTTCAGTAGATAAACGATCTCAGTCGCGAGGACAAACCGGGCGTGACGAGCGGACATCCGGGTGTCCGGCGCGGCGGCTTTGGGCCGGGCTCACAGGGTCGCGCGCCAGGGCCCCTCGACCCCGTAGGCCTCGTCTTCCCCCGGCCACGGCGGCAGGGTGACGCCGACCGCGGCCAGCGGCTCGGCGCCGTCGCAGCGAAACTGAAAGTGGGTGCCGAGGGGGATGGTGATCGACAGGCCGGCGGCGAGCGCGACGGTCTCCTCGCGGCCGGCGCGCATGCGCCACATGCGGCCGCGGCCCGCGAGGACGTACCAGACCTCCTCGACGGTGCGGTGGGCGACGGCCTTGGAGACCGCGCCCGGCGGCAGGGTGAAATGGGCCATGCTGGCGCCGGCCAGGCGGCACAGGACGCGCACCTCGGCGCCGTCCGGCGCCCGGGCGTCGGGGCTGGGGCCGATCTGGCGGGTCTCGAAGGTCATGGCCGTCGCCCTCGCCTCGAAGCTTGGCGCCGGCGCCGTCAGGAGGTGCAGCCGTCGCCCTGGAAGGAGACGTCGGTGATGATACCGTCGTCGACGGTGAAGTTGGTCTCGCAGAACCGCCCGCCGCCGCCGGCGCCGGTGGTGGTGGAGGCGCCGATGCCGATCCCGCCGCCGCCGCCGCTGCCGATCCCTATGCCCATCATCGGGAAAAGCGCGCCGCCTCCGGCCTGGGACTTGGTGTAGCTCAGGATCCGGGTTCCCCCCTCCAGGTCGTAGGTCCGCTGCGGCTCGCCCCACTCGCTGGCCACCAGCTCGCTTTCCGTCTTGCCGACCCAGGCGTCGACCTTTTCCCGGTAGTTGGCCTCGGAGGCGCAGGCGGCCAGGATCAGCACGACCAGCATGACCGGCATGACCGGCATGAGGCAGGGTCGCTTCATGGGGCAGTCTCCAAAGGGCTCGGGCGCCACGGAGTGCGGGCACCGAAGGGTTCGGACCGCGGCTCGCGCCACGGCGGGTTCGCGAGGCCGAAGCGGGGCGGCCAGTCAGCCCCGCAAGGTAGCGGATCGGCGGGCGGATCGTCCAGCGCCGACGGCCGAGCGGGCAATCGGCGGGGCGGGCGGCCGCCCGGCGATCGGCGAGGCCGCGCCAGCTTGTCTGGAGCGCGGTGCGATAATTCCGCATAGCCGTCATAGTAAAAAATTATAGTTAGCGCCTTCAGTACTGCTGGGCGTCTAAATTTTTCTTCAAATGCTCGGAATAGATGGTATTATGATACTGTTTTTAGGGGGAGTATTATGAAGATAGTTAATTTATGCGCAGTTGTGATTGCGGCTTCGGTTTTCGCCATCGCGGTTGAGTACGTCTACGGCTGGGCGGCCTTGGAGCCGGTGGCCGAGCAGGCGGGCGGCATGGTCTATCATTGGACGGACGGCCGGCTCGGCTGGGACGCGGCGGCCGACAGCGTCAGCGTGCTGGGCGGCGAGGCCGGCGCGCAAAGCCGGACGAACTGAGGGAGCCGCGCGAGCGGGACGGGCCAGGACGCGCCCGCCCCGGTCCTGGGGAGGACACTTGGGGAGGACAAGGGCATGCGCCAGGTGACGGTGTTCTGCGCGGTGGTCTACCTCGTGGTGGCGGGTTTTGTCGGCTTCGGCTACTACCTCAACGATTCCAACAAGGCCTACGCTCAACAAGAGATCTGGATGGACGCGGCGGAGGAAGGCATGGCCTGGCCGTGGTATCTCTGGCAGTTCATCAAGGGCCAGGCCTAGGCCGAACCCCCTCAGCCCCATTCTCAGCCACATTCTTGGGCCTATCCTTGGGCCCCACACTTTCGCCGCGCGGCTTGACGGGCCGGTCTGACGGGCCGGTCTGACTGGCTGGGCTCCTTGGCCGCCGGGGTCGCCGCCGCCCGTGCGTCTACGGCTGGCAGGTGATCTCTTTGAAGCCGTCGCAGATGAAACTGGCGCAGAGCTGCAGATCGCCCAGGGCGAGCGTCGGAAACAGGGAGCCGATGTTCTCGTCGATCTCGAAAGCGGTCGCGCCGCCGGCGAAGCCGCGCGCCTTGCACCATTCCGACGCCGCCGACTCGCCGCAGTCCTCCCGGCCATAGAGGCAGGCGCTCAGGCGGTAGCCCTGGAGCAGCGGGAACTTGAAGGTCCGGGCTGCGTCCTCGGCGTCGGAGTCGGACTCGGGCAGGACCAGGAACCCCGTCGCCTCGTCCTGGCCGGACTCGCCCGCCGCCGGCGCGCCCTGGTTTGGTGCTGGCTCGGTGGTGTCGGCGTCGCTCGTCTCCGTCCCCGCGGCGTGAGTCTCGGCCACCTCGGTCTGCGGCGTCTCCAAGGCTTGTGGCGCCTCCGCCTGGGGCGCCTCCGCCTGAGGTGCCTCCGCCTGGGGCGCGCCGTCCCCGGGAGCCGCCGTCGAAGCGTCCGTGGCCGCGACGTCGGAGCCGGCGGCCGCCACCTGGGTTTCGGCTTTGCCCGGATCGCCGCCTTGCGGCGCCGTCGCCTCGGCGTCGGCTGCGTCGGCTGCGTCGGCTGCGTCGGCCGCGTCGGCTGCGTCGGCCGCGTCGACCGCGTCGACCTCCGCCGTCGCCGGTGCGGCCTTGCGGGCCTCGCCCGTGTTCGTTCCCGCGACCGTCTCCGCGACCGCCTCTGGGGCCGTCTCCGGGACCGTTTCCGAGGCCGTCTCGGCGTCCGTCTCCGGGGCCGGTTCGCCGGGCGTCCCGCTTGCGTCCGCGTCCGCGGGCTCCGCGAGGTTCGGCGCGAGGCTGGCCAGCATGGGGTCGTAGGGGCCCTGCTCGTAGCGCACCGTCAGCGCGCGCGCCTTGCGGTCGAGGCCAAACTCTTTGAGCGCGAAGCGGCGGGTGTCTGCCTCGGGCGGGGGGAAGCTCGCCGCGGCGCCCGCGCAGGCCTTGGCCGTGTGGAGGGCGACGGTGACCTGGTGGTCGATGTCCGCGTAACCGGGGTCGAAGTCCCGGGGCTCGAGCAGCAGCAGTTCGCTGGCGGCGGAGAAATCCAGCCCGACCGTGCCGGAGCCGCCGTAGGACAAAGCGCTCTCCAGGTCGAAGCAGCCCTGGCGGTGGGGCGCCGCCGCCACGGGCACGAAGAGGCGCTTGTAGCCGCGCGCCTTGGTCGGCGCCTGGCAGTCCCAGTTGACATAGCGCCGGCGCTCCAGCAGCAGCGCGCCCGGCGGCGGCCCCAGGCTCCGGCGATAAAGGATCAGCGACGCGATCTCCTGCGGCCGCAGGTTGGCCTCGAGCGCGCCCTGCGCCTGCGGGTCGGGCAGCAGCAGGACCTTGTCCGACCGCCACCAGAGCCGCGGGTCGTCCGCGGTGCCGAGCCGGTAGTCGCAGGTCTCGTCGATCGAGGAGAAGAACGGCCGCTCGAACAGCACGGCGCCGACATCCGCGCCGAGCTTGATCGAGGCGCTCACCGGGCGAAACTCGTCGCCGGTGTAAGGAACCGCGAGAAACGCTTGGTCGGGCTTCAGCGACCAGCGTTTCGACGGGCCGGAGAAATTCCGGGCGAGAAACAGCACGACCTCGTCGGCGCGGACCTCCTCGGCCCAGGATCGTCCGGCCCCCGGCCAAGGCGCCGCGGCGGCCAGGATCGCGATCAGGGCGACGACGACAGCGAGCGGCCGGACGCCGCCGCCCGCCAGGGGGCTAAACATCCGATCGAGAAGTCGGTGAGCCATGCTTTCGAATCCCACCCCGCAAACTCCACAGACTCCAACGGCGCCCCTGCTACCACAAAACGCTCGCCTTGGCAGCCTTCCGCAGCACCGCCGTCTCGGACGGGCCTGAAACGGGGCCTGAAAGCGGGAGCCTGAATGCGAGGGCATGAGTGTGGGCGCACGGATCGGCTCGGCAGCCGCGTCCCCGAGCGGGACAACGCCCTGCCACCGGACCGCCTCGGCGATGAACCATGCCCGCGCGCGCCCCTGTTCGCGCGCGGCAAAACGCCGTCTAGATAACCTCGACGCTTTGCGCCATCGGGCCTTTCTGGCCCATGCGGGTCGACAGTCGCACCCGCTGATTGGCCTCGAGCCCCGTCAGACCGGCACGCTCAAGCGTCCGCGCCGAGACGAAGACGTCGCGACTGCCGTCGTCCGGGATGACGAAGCCGAATCCTCTTGCATGGTTGTAGAATTTGACCGTTCCTTCCATCAAGGCGCCCTGCGGTCTCGATTCCGACACAGGCGGTCCCTCGGGGATATCTTCGATGCTGGTGATCGCCGCCACCTGCAGACCGCGCGGACCCTCACTCACATCGCAGATAATCGTCGTTCCCTCGGGCAGCTCCTGATGCCCGGTCGGCACCAAGACGGATGCATGAAGGAATGCGTCCGGTTGATCCTCCCCCAGGCGGACAAACCCAAACCCCTTGAACGGATTGAACCACTTGACCACGGCGGTCACGCCCTGCTGCGCCGCCGTCTGGCCGGTACCTAAGTCTTCCGTCATGCTGACTGAACTCCAAACCCATACCTCCCCCCCGCATACCTACGGGCGTAATCCTCAATCAAATCACAGGCAGAGGGCGCGCGTCGAGAGCTTATGTGGCGCGGGTTCGGGCCCTAAAACGGGTGAAAACGCGCAATTCAAGCGCATTTCGAGCGATTTTCGCGCGCAAATCACGCAACGGCCGTCGCCCGATCGGGCTCAGTTCGCGAGACGGGGCTCGACCAGGGCCAGGCCTTGCAACTCCCGTTCGCCCTGCTCGCGCGCGACCGAGTTCGGCGACAGGCGGGGGCCGAGCCAGGTCATGGCGATGGAGGTGCGCACGTAATGCGTCTCGCCCGGCGCCAGGGTGACGGTCAGCCGGTCGTCGTCGTCGCTGGTCAGGAAGATCACGTAGCGGCCGGGGCGAGCGTCCCGGTAGAAGGCCTCGCCGACCACCGAGGTTCCGACCTTGCGGCCGTTGATGATCACCGACGGCCGGATGGCGGGAAACAGGGAGTCGTTCGGCCGGTAGAAATAAAGCCGCGCCTGCTCCGTGCGAAGGCCCGGCGGCGGCGATGCGGCGACCGCCTGGTCCTGGGGCTGGAAGGTCGCGTTGCAGGCGGCGAGCCCCAAGGCCGCCAGCACCGCCAGCAGCGGGATCAGCCGGCGCAGGACTGTGCGCCTGCGAGAGGGCCGGCGACGGCACGCGCCCGTGGCAGGGACGGCCGGCGCGGCAGGGGCGGCGCGGGGCACGTCGACGGGGGCGGAGAATGGCATTGCCGCGGCGGGGCCCAGTCCGTAAAAGGTGATAGCGGCGCTCGCGTCGGCTCGGCTCATGCTGCGGCCCAATCGGGTTCCACCACTACGGCAGGTGCGAAAACTTCTCGGCGACCTACGAGCGATCCTCGCCAACCGCGCATAAGGATCTCTTAAGCCGGGCATAAGGGACAAATTTTCGGAAAACCGCTTGGCGTAGGAGCCAAACAGGCGATGCAAGAACTGCACGGCTACTATCTCGAGGACCTCTCGGTCGGCATGACCGGGGTCTTCGCCAAGACCGTGACCGAGGCCGACATCGTCATGTTCGCCGGCATCTCCGGCGACACCAACCCTGTGCACATCAACCAGTTGTTCGCCGAAGGCTCCATGTTCAAGAACCGCATCGCCCACGGCATGCTCTCGGCCAGCCTGATCTCGACCGTGGTCGGCACCCGCCTGCCGGGCCCGGGCTGCATCTACGTCAGCCAGAACCTGCGGTTTCGCGCGCCGGTCAAGGCCGGCGACACGGTGGTGGCGCGCGCCACCGTCAAGGAGATCCAGCCCGAGCGCCGCCGGGTGGTGCTGTCCACCGTGTGCTCCGTGGGCGAAACGGTGGTGATCGACGGCGAGGCGACCATGCTGGTCGCCAATCGCCCCGCCCTGACCGCGCCCGCCGACTGAAACCTCCGCTCGAAGGCGCGAAGCCAGGCGTCGGACCCGGAATCCCGGCCCGCCGGGCCCCGCCGGAGGCATGGCGGCGCTCAGAAAAGAGATTTGACGTGACCTCCTCTTTGCGGGCACAAAACGCCCACGCTGGTGCCCCCTTGCGAGTCTTCGCGCGCCGGCGCGCAGCGAGAGGCAGGCCGGACCGCCAATCATGAGCGTCGATTACAAGTCCACGGTGTTCCTGCCGCGCACGGCCTTTCCGATGCGCGCCGGGCTGCCCAAGCGCGAACCGGAGATCCTCGCCCGCTGGGCGGAGATGGACTTGTTCCAGGCGCTGCGCGACGCCGCCGCCGGGCAGGAGAAGTTCATCCTGCACGACGGCCCGCCCTACGCCAACGGCCACCTCCACATGGGCCACGCCCTCAACAAGGTGCTGAAGGACGTCATCAACCGATCGCAGCAGATGCTGGGCAAGAACGCCCACTACGTGCCCGGCTGGGACTGCCACGGCCTGCCGATCGAGTGGAAGGTGGAGGAGGGCTACCGCGCCCGCGGCCAGAGCAAGGACGCGGTGGCGCCGGTCGATTTCCGGCGC
>JAWWCG010000021.1:0-15195 GCA_033720555.1 Kiloniellales bacterium
TGGACCATCTCGCCGGACGCGGCATCCGCTGTCCGACGCCGGTGCGCGGCCGCGACGGCGAGGCGCTGCGCGAGCTGTGCGGCCGGCCGGCGGTCATCGTCACCTTCCTCGACGGGCTCTGGCCGCGGCGCATTCTGCCGCGCCACTGCCAAGAGCTCGGCCAGGCCATGGCCGAGATGCACCTGGCCGGCATGGATTTCCCGCTGCGTCGCCAAAACGATCTGTCGGTCGCCGGCTGGCGCAAGCTGTTCGACGCCTGCCGGCCGCGCGCCCACGAGGTCCGCGAGGGCCTGGCCGAGGAGCTGGCCGAGGAGCTGACGCACCTGGAGCGGGCCTGGCCGGAAGACCTGCCGGCCGGCGTCATCCACGCCGATCTGTTTCCCGACAACGTCTTCTTCCTCGCCGACCGGCTTTCCGGCCTGATCGATTTTTATTTCGCGTGCAACGACTTCTTCGCCTACGACCTGGCGATCTGTCTCAACGCCTGGTGCTTCGAGCCCGACCGCGCCTTCAACATCACCAAGGCCAGGCTCATGCTGCAGGCCTACCGCCGGGTGCGCCCCCTGTCCGAGGCGGAGCTCGAGGCGCTGCCCCTCTTGGCGCGCGGCGGCGCCCTCAGGTTCCTGCTGACCCGCCTCTACGACCTGCTCAACCACCCTGAGGGCGCCCTGGTCGAGCCCAAGGATCCGCTCGAGTACTGGCACAAGCTACGCTTTCACCAAGACGTGCGCGGCCCCGGCGCCTACGGCCTCGATTGACGGGCATGGCCGCGCGCGAGTCCCAGGTCGAGATCTTCACCGACGGCGCCTGCTCGGGCAATCCGGGGCCCGGCGGCTGGGGCGCGGTCTTGCGGTTTCGCGACGTCGAGAAGGAGTTGAGCGGCGGCGAGACGGCGACCACCAACAACCGCATGGAGCTGATGGCCGCGATCGCCGCCCTGGAGGCCCTCAAGCGCCCATCGCGGGTCGCGCTGACCACCGACAGCACCTACCTGCGCGACGGCATCACCCGCTGGATCCACGCCTGGAAGCGGCGCAACTGGAAGACCGCCGGCAAGAAGCCGGTGAAGAACGAGGACCTCTGGCGGCGCCTGGAAACGGCGCTTTCGCCCCACGAGGTGACTTGGCATTGGGTGCGCGGCCACACCGGGCATCCGGAGAACGAGCGCGCCGACCGCCTGGCCCGCGCGGCGATCGCCGGGCTGCGGCGCGGCGACGGCGGCTGAACGCCGGCGAGTTGATGGCCGGGGAGTCGAGTGCCGGAGACCTGAGTGCCTGCCGGCTCGTTGGGCCCTCGCGACCTAGAGCGCGGCGAGCACCGACTCGGCGCTGGAGACCTTGAACTCGCCGCCCTGCTCGACGTTGAGGGCGGTCACGACGCCGTCCTCGACCACCATGGCGTAGCGCTGCGAGCGCAGGCCGAAGCCCCGGCCCGCGAGGTCGAGCTCGAGGCCGAGCGCCCTGGTCAGATCGGCGCTGCCGTCGGCCAGCATCAGCACCTTGTCGCCGGCGCCCTGGTCCTTGCCCCAGGCGCCCATGACGAAGGCGTCGTTGACCGACAGGCAGGCGATGGTGTCGACGCCCTTGGCCTTGATCGCCTCGGCCTGCTGCACGAAGCCCGGCAGGTGCTTGGCCGAACAGGTCGGCGTGAAGGCGCCGGGCAGCGCGAACAGGACCACCTTCTTGCCGGCGAAGATCTCGTCGGTCGAGATCTCGGCCGGACCGCTCTGCGTCATATGGTGCAGTTTCACGCTCGGAATCTTGTCGCCAACCTTTATCGCCATGCTCGCTGTCCCCTTATCGCTTGGTCGCTTCGCCGCTTCGACGACTCGTCGCCTCGTGCCGGGCCGTCCGCCGCCCCTCTGCGGGCCGCAAGGCCCGGTCCGGGCGATGCTTAGCACCGCGGCGGCGCGCCTGCCAGCCCCGTTCTAGTCGTTGCCGGGTTGCGTCGACGCCACCGCGCCGCCGTCGCTGGCCGCCTTGGCGGTCGCCGCGAGGACCGACTTGACGGTCAGCAGCTCCGGCAGGGTCTCGCCGCTCGGCGCGCCGGGGCCATAGACCACGTTGAACGGAATGCCGTAACGCCCGAAGGCGGCCAGGTAGTCGGAGATCTCCTGGCTCGGCCGGGTCCAGTCGGCGCGCATGCGCACCACCCCGCGGGCGGCGAAATTGTCGACCACCGTCCGGTCGTCGATCACCAGGCGCTTGTTGACCTGGCAGGTCAGGCACCAATCCGCGGTGACGTCGACGAAGACCACCTCGCCGGCCGCGACCAGGCGGGCGATCTCGGCCTGATCGAAGGCAATCCAGCCCTCGCCGGACTCGGCGACGGTGTCGCGCGCCGCCGGCGCGAAGCCGACCGGCAGCGCCACCACGGCCGCGGCCAAGACCGCCGCCAGCGCCGCGCCGAGCGGCCGCCCGACACGGGCCCGCAGGGCGAGAACCAGGCCGAGCAGGACGAGGAGCGCCCCCGCCACCACCGCCGCCGTGAGGGAGACCTGACCGGCCAGCACGCTCAGCAACCAGACCGCCGTGCCGGCCAGCGCCACGCCGAGGATGCGCCTCAGCCACACCATCCACGGCCCGGGGCGCGGCAGCCGGGTGGCCAGCCCAGGAAACGCCGCGACGGCGACGTAGGGCAGCGCCAGGCCCAGCCCCAGGGCGGCGAAGACCACGAGGATCTCGCCGGGCCCGCGGGCCAGGGCGAAGGCCACCGCGGTGCCCAGGAACGGCGCCGAGCACGGGGTCGCGAGCAGCGTGGCGAAGGCGCCGGCCGCGAAATGGCCGGCCAGGCCGTGACCATGCTCCCGGCCGGCCACGTCGGCGATCGCCCGCGGCAGGGGAACGTGGAAGAATCCGAAGAGGTTACAGGCGAACAGCGTGAGCAGCACGGCCATCGCCGTGAGGAACAGCGGCTGTTGGAACTGGATGCCCCAGCCGGCCGCCATGCCGCCGGCCTTGAGGGCGATGGCGACCGCCGCCAGCACCAGGAACGAGAACAGGATCCCGGCGGCGGAGGCGAGAAAGCTGATCCGCACCTCCTTTCGGTCCCGCCCGCCGTGCTTGACCACCGACAACAGCTTGATCGAGAGGACCGGCAGGACGCACGGCATGAGGTTGAGGATCAGGCCGCCGAGCACCGCGAGGGCGACGATCTGCAGCAGCGCGAGGGCGCTCGTCGCGTCGGCGGTCGTCGTCCCCGGCGCGAAACGGGTGACGGCCTCCCGCTCCAGGCCGCGCTCACCGTCGGTCAGCGTCAGGGTGACCTGCTTGCCTTCGAGCACGCCCTCGGCCAGCGGCCCGGCCTCGCTCTGAAGCCGCAGCAGGGCTTGCTGGCGGCCGTCCGAGAACTCGACGGTCGGCTTGGCGAAAAGGTAGCCGGGCGGCCCCTCGACCAGCAGGTCCGGCGCCTCGAAGGGAACCTCCGAGCGCGCCACCACCTCAAGCACCGGCGCCTGCGGATCGCCGACCAGCAAAGCGCGCTCGAGTGCGAGGCCGGCGCCGCGGCCGTCTCCCGGCACCAGCGCCTCGGCCCGGTCGAGCAAGGACGCCTCGGCCGACGGCGGCACGCTGCCCGCGGGCACATCGAGGCGCAGCACGCCGTCGTGGGGGATGCAGATGTCCGAGCAGATCAGATAGGTGAGCTGCGCCTCGAGGCGCGCCGGCGCACCCGCCCGCTCCAGCCGGGCGCGAATCGGCAGCACCACGGAATCGGAATAGCCGAAGGTGTCGATCCCGAACAGGGTGAAGCGGTGCGGCACCGGCCAGCGTATCTCGGCGGCGGCCAGATTGTCGGAGCCGGACCAGTCGAGCTCCGGCGGAATGCCGGCCTGGCCCGGCGTGCGCCAATAGATCTTCCAGCCCGGCTCGAGCTCGAACTGCAGGCCGAGACGCAGGTCTTCGCCCGACTCTGCGCCCGACGGCCCGCCGCCCGGCGCGGCCAGCAGGCGGACCCGAGCCTGGTCATGGTCCAGCCAGTCGCTCGACAGGGCGGCGGCCGGGCCCGCAGCCAGACCCGCAGCCAAACCCGCGGCCACGCCCGAGGCGAGCCCCGTGAAAAAAAGCGCCAGGAACGCCCTGGCTAGAAATCGCATCGTCTACCTGGCTCCACGGAGTTGCTTTGTCATGCGCGCGGGACTAGTTAACGGGACAGTCATCTAATATATAGTAATCTTTAGGCGACTCGAGGATCTCAAATTCACGTGTAGTCCGCCGCCGTCAGCGGGGGCACCCAGCGGGACGGGCCGACGTGAGGAGCCAAGCCGAGGAGAGCGCTCCGGCCCCGTTCGGCGGCCCAAGAAGCAAGGATTTCCGCCGATCCGAGCCGACAAGCCGACGCCATGAGCGAGCAAGACCAGGGATATCTGACCGGCCAGCTGCTGATCGCCATGCCCGGCATGGCCGATCCGCGCTTCGCGAGGACCGTGGTTTATCTGTGCGCCCACAACGAAGAGGGCGCCATGGGCCTGGTGATCAATCGCCTGATCGGCTCCATCACCTTCCCGGACCTGCTGGAACAGCTCGGCATCGAGACCGCCGGCCTCGGCCGCAACATCGAAGTCCACTTCGGCGGGCCGGTGGAATCGGGCCGCGGTTTCGTGCTGCATTCCTCGGAATACGAGCAGGACGGCACCCTCAAGGTGAGCGACCTCACCTCGCTGACCGCCACCATCGACATCCTGCGCGACATGGCCTCGGGCGGCGGCCCGCGCCTCAGCATGCTGGCCTTGGGCTACGCCGGCTGGGGACCGGGGCAGCTCGACTCCGAGATCCAGGCCAACGGCTGGCTGCACGTCGAGGCCGACGAAGAGCTGGTGTTCGACCAGAACCTCGACGGCAAGTGGGAACGGGCGATCTCCAAGCTCGGCGTCGATCCCTCCATGCTGTCCGGCGACGCCGGCCACGCGTGAGCGCCGGCCACGCGTGAGCGGGGTGCGCGGCGACTAGGCTCGGCGTTCGGGCGAGTTCTCGGGCGGGTTCTCGGACGACCTCTCGGACGGCCCCTCGGATGACCTCTCGGACGACCTCTCGGACGACCTCTGGGGCCGGAAACGCGAATCGCTCTGCAACACCGCGAACAGCCGGTGATCCTGCCAGCGCCCGTTGATCCGCAGGTACTGCCGCGAAAAGCCTTCCTCCTGGAAACCGATCTTGCGCAAGAGGGCCTGGCTCGCCTGGTTGGCCGGCAGGCAGGCGGCCTCGATGCGATGCAGCGCCAGGCGCTCGAAGGCGAAGTCCAGGACCGCGCCGATCGCTTCGGTCATGTAGCCTTGACGCGCGTAGCGCTCGCCGACCCAGTAGCCGAGGCTCGCCGTCTGCGCCACGCCGCGGCGCACGTTGCTCAAGGTGATGCCGCCCAGCAGGGCGTCGTCGTCGCGGCGGAACAGCAGGAAGCTGTAGCCGGTGCCGCGGTGCCATTCGGCCTCGTGGCTGCGCAGGCGCCGGCGAAAGGCGGCGCGGCTCAAGGAATCGCTGCTCCAGGACGGCTCCCACGGCACCAGAAAATCGCGGCTTTCCGCGCGCAGGGTCGCCCACGCCCGCCAATCGTTCTGGCGGGCCGGGCGCAGATAGACGCGGCCGGATTTCAGCCGTGGCCCGCGCATCGCGCTGGAACGAAACGGCAGTTGCATCATCTCGCTCAACCGCCGATGTCAGTCAGACGGTCGCGCAAACTCTCGAAAGAATCGACCCCGGCGGTCGGCCCGATCACGGCGAGGCTGGGTTGCGTGCGGTGCATTCGCCCGACGACGCGCCCCAGTCCGGCGATGTCGACCGCCTCGATCTTCTGAACGATCTCCTCGAGGGGCACCGGCCGGCCGTAGACCAGCAGGTTCTGCGCCAGCTGCTCGCACCGAGAGAGGCTGTTTTCCCGGCTCATCAGCACGCTGGCCTTGAGCTGCGCGCGGGCCCGGTCCAGCTCTTCGTCGGTGATGTCGCCGGGAAGTTTCGCGAAGTTCTCCGCCACGACCGACAGCAGTTCCGAGACGTCGGCCTCGCCGGTCCCGGCGTAGACGCCGAACAGGCCGCCGTCGTGATAGGCCGAGACGAAGGAATAGATCGCGTAGGCCAGCCCCCGTTCCTCGCGCACCTCCTGGAACAGGCGCGAGGACATACCGCCGCCGAGCAGCGTCGACAGCACCAGCGAGCCGTAATAGTCCGGATCGTGATAGCCCACGCCCTCGAGCCCGAGGATCAGGTGAACCTGCTCGAGGTCCCGCGTCTCGCGGCGATCGCCGCCGCGGTAGACCGCCGGCTCCGGCGCCGGCCCGCCGCCCAAGGGCAGGGCGTCGAAGGCGTTCGAGACGGCCTCGCAGAACCACGCGTGTTCGATCCGCCCCGCCGCCGCCACCACCATGTCGTCCGGCCCGTAGTGCCGCGCGAGGTAATCCATCAAGGTGCGCCGGTCGAGCGCCGAAACCGTCTCGCTGCGGCCCAGGACCGGCCGGCCGATGGCCTGGCTCGGGTAGGCGGTCTCCTGGAAATGATCGAACACGATGTCGTCCGGCGTGTCCGCCGCCTGGCCGATCTCCTGCAGGATGACGGCGCGCTCGCGCGCCAGCTCGCCCTGGTCGAACACCGAGTGCTGCAGGATGTCCGACAGGATATCGAGGGCGAGCGCCGAGTCCTCGGCCAGCACCTTGGCATAGAAGGCGGTGTTCTCGCGGCCGGTGTAGGCGTTGATGTGGCCGCCGACCGCCTCGATCTGTTCGGCGATGTCGCGCGCGCTGCGCCGGCGCGTGCCTTTGAACACCATGTGCTCGAGGAAATGGGCGACGCCGTTCACCTCGGGACGCTCGTGGCGGGTGCCGACGCCGATCCAGGTGCCGAGCGAGACCGTCTCCACCGAATCCATGGTGTCCGTGGCCACCCGCAGGCCGTTGTCGAGCTTGGTGACCTTGACCGTCATGGGCGCGGCGCCTCGAAGTCTTTGGTTCCGCGACCCCGGCGCCCGAGCCGCCCCGCCAGCCAGGTTGTCGCACGGGCCGTCGCCCAGCCCGCCAGGCGCACCAGCCCGAACGGGTCGCTCGGCCTGTTGGCGAGGTCGAGCACCCGCTCGCCGCACCCGCAGCCCTCGCTCACCAGGTTGCGGCGGTAGTAGCGCGCGAAGCTTTCCCGGCGATGGCTGCCGTAGCCGTGGTCGCGATAGCCCGACGTCATGCCCTCGCCTCCCCTCAGGACGCCAGCGCGCGATCCGGCCCGAGCCGATCGCGGATGGCCGTCTGCACCTGGCGCAGGTCGTTCGGCAGGCGCAGGCAGCGCTCCTCGCGCTGATAGAGGTCGGCCAGGCGCGGCGGCAGCGCCGGCCGGACGCCGCAAGCCTGCTCGACCGCGTCGGGGAACTTGGCCGGGTGGGCGGTGCCGAGGGCGATCACCGGGCGGGTCGAGCCGGCCGCCAGATGGCGGGCGGTCGCGATGCCGACCGCGCTGTGCGGATCGATCGTCTCGCCGGTCTCCCGGTAGAGCCTGGTCATCTCGGCCAAGGTCTCCCGGTCGTCGATCCGCCGGCCGGCGAAGACCTGGCGCAAGGCCTGCAGCGCGGCGGGCTCCAGCGCGGCCTCGCCGCTCCGCCGGAACCGTTCGACCAGCGCAGCGACCCGGGCGCCGTCGCGGCCGTAGATCTCGAACAGCAGCCGCTCGAAGTTGCTGGAGACCTGGATGTCCATGGCCGGCGACAGGGTCGGGCGGACCTCGGCGATGGTCATGGCGCCGGTCTCGAAGGTGCGGCTCAGGATGTCGTTGCTGTTGGAGCCGACCCACAGCCGGCCGACGGGCAGGCCCATGGCGCGGGCCACGTAGCCGGCGAAGACGTTGCCGAAATTGCCCGTCGGCACCGCGAAGTCGACCTCGCGCTCGGGCGCGCCGAGGGCCGTTGCCGCGGCGAAATAGTAGGCGACCTGGGCCATGATCCGGGCCCAGTTGATCGAGTTGACCGCCGAGAGGTTCGTCTCGTCGCGGAAGGCCGCGTCGTTGAACATCGCCTTCACCAGGTCCTGGCAATCGTCGAAGGTGCCGGCGATCGCGATGTTGTGCACGTTGTCGGCCGTCACCGTGGTCATCAGGCGCCGCTGGACCTCCGAGACCCGGCCCTCGGGATGGAGGATGAAGACATCGATCTGGGGCCGGTCGCGGCAGGCCTCGATCGCCGCCGCGCCGGTGTCGCCCGAGGTGGCCCCGACGATGGTCACCCGCTCGCCGCGACGCGCCAGCACGCGATCGAACAGGCGGCCGAGAACCTGCAGGGCGAAATCCTTGAACGCCAGGGTGGGCCCGTGGAACAGCTCGAGGAACCAGACCTCGCGGTCGAGCTGCTTGAGCGGCGCCACCGCGGCGTGATCGAAGCCGGCATAGGCCTCGGCGTAGAGCGCGTCGAGCTCGTCGTCCGAAAACGCACCGCCGACGAAGGGCCGCGCGATGCGCGCGGCCAGTGCGGGATAGTCGAGGCGGCCGAGGGCGCGAATCTCCTCCGCGCCCAGCCGCGGCCAGGTCTCGGGCAGATAGAGCCCGCCGTCGCGGGCCAGCCCCGCGAGCAGGACTTCCTCGAATTCGAGCACCGGGGCGCGGCCCCGGGTTGAGAGGTATTTCATGACGCGCCCGAGGTTTGTGACCGTGCCAATCTAGACAGTGCCCGCCGCACACGGCAAGGGCGCGAAGGCCGCGGCGCGCGCTTTTGCCGCGCCTCGCGGTCCCTCAGCCGTCTTCGTCGCGGCCCGGTCCGACCGGCCGGGAGCCCGGCTCCAGCAACGCCAGCCCGCGCGCCGCCAATTGGAAGGTCGCCGCGGCTTCGCGCTCGACCCGGCCCTCGATGCGGGCGCGCACGTGATCCAGCAGGCTCGCCCGCTCGAAGGCGCCGTCGAGGGCGGCGCGCTCGTGCGCGGGCAGGGCGCCGACATCGATCACGATGGTGCTGAGGCCGTCTTCGGAGCGCAGCCGGTAGCGATTGAATAGCCGAACCACCGACCCCGTCACCACGACGTCGCGGCCGAGATAAAGCTCGGGCTTGAGGACGAGGTCGTCCACCTCGGCGGCGGCGACGGAGGTCCCCGGCACGACCGGCGCGACCGGTGCGACTGGCACGACCGGCACGACCTCAGCCGGCTCGCCGCGGTCCGGCGCCGCCCGTTCCCCCTCGCCCGCTTGCGTCTCGCCCTGTCGCGCCTCGCCTGGCGGCGCCTCGCCCGGCGGCGCGTCGCCCGCTAGCGTTTCGCCCGGCGGGGCTTCGGCTATCGATGCGGGGCCGGCCGGCGCAGGCGCGGCCGCGTCGTCGCGCCGATTGCGATCCGTGGCGGCAGATTCGGCAGATTCGCCGGCGAGGCCCGCACTTTCCTTCATCGAAAAGAGCGCGACGCGCGGCACACTGAGCGGCTCGCCGGACCACCAAGCGACCAGAACGGCGCCGGCCGCGACCCATCCCAGGAGGCCGACGACGACCAGGGCCTTGCAGAGACGTTGCAAGCGGCGGATCTGCTTCTGGTTGTAGAGCAGAGTCTTCTCGACGGAGGCGAGAAGATTCAGGAGCCGCGCGCCGATCTCGCGCTCGTCCGGCGACGCGGCGCTCAGTTTCGCTCGTGTCGCCACGACGCGCCGCTTGATATCGGCGATGTGAACTACTTCGGCGATGGGAGCCGTCCTCCCGCAGCGTCGGAGAGTCGGCGCCTCCTATGGCCGTCCGAACTCGGTGCCTTCGTCCTATCCTCGACGACCTGCAACGCTTGTTCTTCGCGAAAAATAAGGCACGTATCTCTCTGAATAGGCGACCATACGATACTCCGATCGTCGCCGCAGAGGGAACTAAATTCGCGCGCCGGGGATTCAGGTCTCGACAAGGCTGGTCAATTGAGGAACTATAGCGGCCATTCACTGTTGCAATACCCAGAGACAGAATAATCCGGGGTGGGGGAGACCGCTATGAGGTTCTTCCTGGCTGTCGTTTTGATCGTGGGCGTTGACCTGTACGCGGGAAGGCCGTCCAGTGCGGACGAAACAAATCAGCCTCTTCAACCGCAACAAGAAATCGAACGCCTGCAAAACCTGTTCCGGGAGATCGTAAGCCAGACCGAGGCGCGCCTGCAGCAACAGGCGGACCTGGTCGCGGCCGCGAACGCCGAGGCGGCGCAACTCCGCGAGGAACTGGCGCAGGCACAGGAGGAGATCGCGCGGCTGAACTCGGCGCTGACCGAGGCGGAAACCGTGCGCGCCGAGGCGGAAGCGGTCCGCGCCGAGGCCGAGGCGGAAAAGCAGGTCATCATTCAAGTCGTGGAGAGCTCCAGGAAGGACGTCGCCAGACTGAACGAGGAGCTGAACGCCGCCCGGGCGGAGGCGGAAGCCGCGCAAGGCGAGATCAGCGCCCTGAAGCAGGACGTGACGGCGGCGCAAGAGAATGCCGCGTCGATGTCGTCCGCCTTGAGCGCCGCCGAGACCTCGCGCGCCGAGGCCGAGGCTCTGGTCGCGCAGCAGGCGCAGGAGATCGAGGCGTCGAGCGCCCAGGTGGCGAGCCTGAAGGAGGAGCTGACGGCGACGCGTCAGGAGCTGGACCAGGTGACGGCGGCGCTGCTGGAAGCCGAGAGCGCCCAGAGCGAGGCCCAGGCCCGGCTCGAACAGCAAGCCGAGGCCATGGCGGCCACCGACCTCGAGACGACCAAACTGCGGGACTCCCTGGCGAGCGCCCAGGAGGAGGCGGCGCAGCTCCGCTCGGCCTTGACCGACGCCGAAGCGAGCGTGGCCCAGCAGGAGCAGACCGTGGAGGAGCTCAACGGCGGGGTCGCCCAACTCACCGAGGAGCTCGCGGTGACCCGCCAGGACCTCGAGGCCGCCCTGCAGGAGGCCAAGATGGCGCACGGCGTCATCGAATCGCTCAGGCAGGACCAGACCCAGGCCCAGCAGGAGATCGAGCAACTGAGCGCGGCGCTGGACCAGGCCAAGGCGGCCGGCAGCGAGGTCGAAGAGGCGCGCGCGGCGGCCGAGGCCCAGCTCCAGCAGCGCGAGCAGGTGGCCGAAGCGTCCAAGGCCGAGGCGGCCCGGCTCTACGAAGAGCTGAAGACGGCGCGCCAGCAGATGAGCGACTTGAGGTTCGGCCTGGCCGACGCCCAATCCAATCTCAAGGACCTGGAATCCGATTTCGTCACCTTGGGCAAGTCGATCGAGGACCGGATCGAGGAGCTTTTCATCACGGCCACGCTGCAATCCGCGGACAACATCTCGCAGCTCAAGAACAAACTCGGGGCGACGACGGATCAAATCGACCAGTTGAGCGAAACCGCCGTAATGGACGGTATGGGGGACTCCCAGAAGCTCACGGAACAATAAATCGACACGGGCGGCGGCGGCGGCTCGCGGCGCGGCGCCCAGCGGTCGAGAAAAGGAACAGGGAAGCGGACCGTCGGGCAAGCCAGACGGTCGAAGATCCACTGAACAGCATAAGCTCTGAGCGATTCTATTCGTTGGCCAGCGAGGACGAACGATGAGACTTATGACCCGAGTGCAGCTGACCCGAGTGCTGTGTCTCCTGAGCGTGGGGCTGTGGCTGTCCGCGTCCTTCGCGCCCCGGACCTTCGCCCAGGACGTCTGGCAGCAGCGCGACGCCGTCAACGCCGGCACGGTGGGGATCGTCTCCGGCGGCGTGACCGGCACCTACGTGCGGATCGCCTCCGACCTGTCGAACGCCCTGGACAGCGGCTACGAGCTGCGCGTGCTCGTCGTGCTCGGCAAGGGCTCGATCCGCAATCTCGAGGACCTGCTGCTGCTCAAGGGGATCGACATCGCGATCGTGCAGTCCGACGTGCTCGACTTCTATCGCACCGCCGGCATCTATCCCAATATCGACAACCGGGTGCGCTACATCACCAAGCTGTACAACGAGGAGGTTCACATCCTGGCGCGCTCGGACATCGCCGACGTCAGCCAGCTCGCCGGGCGGAAGGTGAATTTCGGCACCCAGGGCAGCGGCACCTTCATGACCGCCAGCATCGTCTTCGAGTCTCTCGATATCGATGTCGACGCCACGACCTTCCCCGAGCCGATCGCGCTGGAGAAGCTGCGCCAAGGCGAGATCGCCGCGCTGGTGTTCGTCGGCGGCAAGCCGCTCGACCTCGTTCTGCAGGTGGCGAAGGACGACGGCCTGACGCTCTTGAGCGTGCCCCTGGACCAGGTCGAGGGCGCCTATCTGCCGGGCAGCTTCAGCGCCGCGGACTACCCCGAGCTGGTCGCGGCGGGCGAGGAGATCCCGACCGTCGCCGTCGGCTCGGTGATGGCGGTCTACAATTGGGCCAGCGACAATCCGCGCTATCAAAAGGTCAGCCGTTTCGTGACCAAATTCTTCGACGATTTCGAGACGTTCCAGGACGCGCCCTATCATCCGAAATGGCGGGAGGTCGATCTGCGCGCGGAAGTACCGGGGTGGCGGCGTTTCGGTCCGGCACAGGAGTGGCTCTCCGCGAATCAATAGGCCGGCGCGCGGAGACCCCTCGACTTTGACAGATTGGAGGGACGGTCTGTCATGGTAAGGGAAGTTATTCCGTATCGAGTTTCGACCGAGCCGGCGGCTCGCCGGTCCGGACGTCGCCCGCCTGCGCGGCGGCTGGGCTGGCTGACCGGCCTGGCGGCGGGTCTCTGCGTCCTCGCCTCGAGCGCCTCGGCCGCCGATTTCGTGCTGCGGAGCGGCGAGCGTTTCGAGGGCGAGGTGATCCACGCGACCCGCAACACCTTGATGGTCCGCGAGGCGATCGGCAGGATCCGTCAGCTCTCCTACAACGACCTGAAGAGCGTCGAGATCGCGACGCGCGACGGCAATGTGGTCGCCGGCGCGCTCCTCGAATGGCGGGACGGCGGCTACGAGATCGCGGTGGGCGAGCGCCGGATCCGCGTGGCCGACCGCACCGTCGTGGAAGAGACCGCCCTCGAACGAGCCGCCCCGCAAGAGACGGCGGCGCAGGAGACCGCCCCGCTGGAGACGGCGGTGGAAGAAACCGCCCTCGAAGAGACGGTCGTCGAAGAGGCCGCCATCGCGCCGGCAAGCGAGTCCGCAAGCGAGGATGCCCAGGCGGTCGCGGAGACCGGCCCGGACGCGAGCCCGGAGGCAGAGTCTCAGGCGGATGCCCAGGCGGATGCCCAGGCGGATGCAGGGACGAGCCCGGAGGCGGCGGCCGAGGCGGAGGCTCCGGAAGCGGTCCAGACCGCGCAGCCGGCCACGCTCCCGGTGCTGGTCGTCTCGAACGCCGAAGCGCCGGAGAGCGCGGCGGAAATGGTCTTCAAGATCGAGCTGTCGCAGCCGGCCAGCCGATCCATTTTCGTCGTCTACGGCACGTTCAACCGGACCGCCACGGCCGGCGAGGACTACCAGGAGGAGCGCGGCTCCGTGGAGCTCAAGCCGGGCGACTCCGGGGCGGTGGTGCGCATTCGCCTGATCGACGACGACGTGGCGGAGGACGAGGAGACATTCGAGGTGTTCGTCAGCGCCGACCGGAAGCTCACCTCGATCGAGAACAAGCGCGCGACCGGAACCATCCTGAACGACGACAATTAAGGCCAATCGACATTCATGTCGTGGTTTTGGCGGGCGCGCCCGTCCGGGCGGCCATCGCCGATCGGCCTTTACTTGGCTTTCCGCCGCGCTAGGATCGCAGCTACCCGTCCATGTGCGGCTAGGGTTCCGTTGCGCGAGCAAGCCTGGACCGAGCGCCGTTATGAGCCGAGCACGGCAGACACCTTAAAGACGAAAAGCCTAGGGGGGATGGAGGGGCGCGGTTTCGCGCGCCCGCAACCCTGTCGTCTTTGAGGTCCTCTCCATGACACTCCTCGGGCTTGGTCTCGTGCTGGCCGCCGCCGCCTGTCACGCCACCTGGAACTACTTCGTCAAGCGCATCGACGGCGGCCCCGAGCTGATCTGGCTGTTCTCCGTCCTGTCGGTGGCGATCTACCTGCCGCTCGCGGCGATCGTGCTCGTCGTGGACGGCCCCGTCTTCGGGCCCAGGGAAATCCTCTTCATCCTCGGCAGCGCCGCCTTTCACCTCGGCTATTTCCTGCTGCTGCAACAGGGCTATCGCCGCGCCGACCTCTCGCTGGTCTATCCGACCGCGCGCGCCGTCGGCCCCTTCGTCTCGACAGCCTTCGCGGTCGCCTTCCTCGGCGAGGCGCTGTCGGCGCAGGTCGCCGCCGGCGGCCTCCTGGTCGTCGCCGGCGTCGCCTGTCTGACCGGCGCGTTCCGGCGCGGCTCGCGGCGCCCCGCCGCCTCTTTGCTGTTCGGCCTCGGCGCCGGCCTGCTGATCGGCAGCTACACCGTCTGGGACGCCTACGCCGTCTCGGTCCTGCTGGTGCCGCCGCTGCTGCTCGACTACATCTCGAGCCTCGGCCGCGCCGTCCTGCTGGCGCCGATCGGCCTCAAGCGAAGGAACGAGGTCGCGCGGTGCTGGCGCGACCACAGGTTCGGCGTCGTCGCGATCGCCGTGTTCAATCCGCTGGCCTACATCCTGGTGCTCTACGCGCTCACCTTCACGCCGGTCGTCTATGTCGCGCCGACCCGCGAGGTCAGCGTCCTCATCACGGTCCTGATGGGAAGCCTCCTGCTGGGCGAAGGCGACCTGCGGCGGCGGGCGTTCTGGGCCGTCTGGATCTTCGCCGGCATCGCCCTGCTGGCCACCGCCTAATCGAGAGCCCCGGCGCGGACCCCGGCGCGGACCTTGGGCGGTTCCGGGGCCGGCGGGCGGGCCTCACGCCGCCAGATAGCGCGCCGCGAGGTGTTGCTCGAAGACCTCCGGGTCGAGCGGCCGGCCGGTCGCGCGGACCAGCAGCGCCTCGCCGCTCAGCAGGGCGCCCTGGGCGTGCACGTTCTCGCCCAGCCAGGCCATGAGCGGCTGGAACTCGCCGCGGGCGAGGGCGGCGGGGATCTCCGGCCGCGCGGCAAGCGCCGCCTGGTAGAGCTGCGCCGCCGTCATGGCGCCGAGCGTATAGGTCGGGAAGTAGCCCCAGGCGCCGTCGTACCAGTGGATGTCCTGCAGGCAGCCGTTGCGGTCGTCGCTCGGTTGCACGCCGAGCAGGCGGGCCATCTCCTCGTTCCACGCCGCCGGCAGGTCGGCGAGCGGCAAGCGGCCGTCCAGCATGGCCCGCTCGAGCCGGAACCTGAGAATGACATGGGCCGGATAGGTGACCTCGTCGGCGTCGACGCGGATCAGCCCGCGCTCCACCCAGTGATAGTGGCGCACCA
>JAWWCG010000022.1:0-15166 GCA_033720555.1 Kiloniellales bacterium
CGCCGCCGTTCGTTTCAAGCGCTCGCCTCATTTGCGCACCGCTCCGAAGGTGATGCCGCGCAGCAAGTGTTTGCGCAGCAGGATGGTGAAAACCAGCACCGGCAGCAGGAACAGCGTGGTCCCCGCCGCCACGGCCGGCCAGTCGAGGCCGCCCTCGCCGATGATGATCGGAATGAAGGGCGGCGCCGTCTGCGCCTCGCCGCTGGTCAGCAAGAGCGCGAAGGCGTACTCGTTCCAGGAAAAGATGAGACAGAAGATCGCGGTCGCCGCGATGCCCGTCGAGGCCTGCGGCAGCACCACCTTGAAGAAGGCCTGCAGCCGCGTGTAGCCGTCGATCATCGCGGCCTCCTCGTACTCGCGGGGAATCTCGTCGATGAATCCCTTCAACAGCCAGACCGACAGGGAGAGGTTGACGGCCGTATAGAGAAGAATCATGCCGAGGTGCGTGTCCGACAGGCCGAGATTGCGGTACATCAGATAAATCGGAATGGCGACCGCGATCGGAGGCATCATCCTGGTCGACAGGATGAAGAACAGCAGGTCGTCCTTGAGCGGCACCCTGAAGCGGGAGAAGCCGTAGGCCGCGAGCGTGCCCAGGAAGACCGCGAGGAAGGTCGAGCCGAAGCCGATGATGAGCGAGTTCGTGTAGCGCTCGGCGAAGCGCGACGGCCCGGTGATCACCATGTTCCGGCTGCGCACCAGCTCGTCGTACCAGGTCTCCGGCGGCGGCAGGCTTTCCATGTAGGCCGGCGTCTGGCGCGAGCGGTTGGTGAAGAGGTTGACGTAGCCCTCCAGCGAGGGATCGAAGAACACCTTGGGCGGATAGGAGATCGAATCCGGCGGCGTCTTGAAGCCGGTCGAAAAGATCCAGATCAGCGGCACCATGGTGATCAGCGCGTAGGCGGTCACCAGCAGCGCCGCCAGGCGGCGCGACCAGGGCGAGGGCGCGACGACGGAGTGTGCGCTTGCGCTCATGGCGAGGCCCTCATCGGTTCTTCACCGCGTTCATGGCCTTCACGTAGATGTTCGCGGCGCCGAAGACGGTCACGAACAGGAGAACGGCGAAGGCGGAGCTGTAGCCCGTGCGCCATTTCTCGAAGGCCTCGCGCTTGAGGTTGATGGAGGCGAGCTCGGTGGTGGAGCCGGGCCCGCCGGAGGTCAGCTCCACCACCATGTCGAACATCTTGAAGTTCTCGATCGCCCGGAACAGCACCGCCAGCATGAGGAACGGCAGCACCATGGGCACGGTGATCGACCAGAACTGCCGCCACTTGGAGGCGCGGTCGACCTCGGCCGCCTCGTAGATGTAGTCCGGGATCGAGCGCAGGCCGGCCAGGCAGATCAGCATGACGTAGGGCGTCCACATCCAGGTATCGACCATGACGATCGACCAGGGCGCCAGCTCGACGCTGCCGATCATGTCGAGCGGGCCGACCGGGACGAAGGCGTTGACGATGTAGCTGAAGATGCCGGTCTGGGGCTGGAAGAGATAGGTCCAGAAGGTCCCGACCACGGCCGGCGACAGCATCATCGGCAGCAGGATGACGGTGGTCCAGAAGCTGTGGCCGCGGAACTGGCGGTTGATCAGCAGCGCCAGGCCGAAGCCGAGGACGACCTGGAGCACCATGGTCCAGGTGAGGAAGTGCGCGGTCGCCTGCAGGTAGCCCCAGACGTCCTCGCTGCCCAGCAGGCGCTCGTAGTTGCGGGTGCCGACCCACTTGACCTCGCGGTGCGGCGCGTTGGCCTTGTAGTTCGTGAAGCTGAGATAGATCGTCCAGACCAAGGGAAAGATGTTGATCGCGAGCAGCAGCAGGATCGTCGGGGCGATGAACGACCAGGTGATCGCCCGGTCCGAAAGCCCGCGCACCCGGCGCACCGCGGCGGGCGGCGTCGCGCCGGCGGTCTTCGCGGCGGCCTTCGCGCCCATGGTCTCGATCGGTGAGCTTTCCGCCATGACCCCGGGGCTCCCTATGGCTTCGGGACGCATCCGCTCTCTCCGCAGACGATTGACCGCAGCTCGATGAAGTCCGCGTTCCAAGGAAAATGGCGCCGGTCCCGATCCCGGCCTATCCCCCGATAGCGACACATGACGTGCCAACCTTAGACGGCGGGGGCCGGGACCGGCGGAGTCCTAGTCCGTTAGAGCTTGCCTTCGTCCTGGAAGGTGAAGGTCCAGTCCTCGATCAGCTTGTCCAAGGCTTCCTGGGCCGTGCCCTGGTCGGCGACGACGTAGTCGTGGACCCGCTTCTGCATGGCCTGCAGCAGCTCGGCGTAGGCCGGCTCCTGCCAGAAGTCCTTGACGCCGCCCATGGCCTTGAGGAAATCCGCGGCGAAGGGCGCGGTGTCCGGGAAGCCGGGGTCGTTCAGCACCGAGACGTGGCAGGAGTAGCCGCCGAGCGACCACCACTTGGCCTGCACCTCGGGCTTGGCGAACCACTTGATATACTGCAGGGCCTCGTCCTGCTTGTCCGAATAGGCGACGACCGAGATGCCCTGGCCGCCGAGGGTGGAGGCCTCGATGTTCTGGCCCGGATTGACGAAGAAGCCGGACTTGTCGCCGCCCACGTCGGGATCCTTGGCGATGCCGGGGAAGAAGGCGAACCAGTTCATCTGCATCGCCACCTGGCCCGATTTGTAGGCGTCGAGGTTGGCGACCATGTAGGCGTCGGAATGCCCCGGCGGCACGCAGCACTCGTAGAGGCCCTTGTAGAACTCCAGCGCCTCGACCGCCTCGGGGCTGTTGACGTAGCCCGCCATGTCGTAGGGCTTGTCCGGGTTCTCGTATTGGAAGCCCCAGGGGTACATGGCCGAGGTCACGCCCATGGTGATCCCCTCCGAGCCGCGCTCGGTATAGATCGCCATGCCGTAGACCGTCTTGCCGTCAATCTCGCGACCCTGGAAGAACTCGCCGATGTCCTTCAGCTCGTTCCAGTTCTGCGGCACGTCGAGCGGCCGGCCGTAGGTCTCTTGGAACTCGGCCTGCAGCTCGGGGCGCGAGAACCAGTCCTTGCGGTAGATCCAGCCGAGCGCGTCGCCCATGGCCGGCAGGGCCCAGTAGTTGGGGCTGCCCTTCGGCCAGGTCGAATAGGCGTAGACCGTCGCCGGGGCGAAGTCGTCCATCGAGATGCCCTCGGCCTCGAAGAAATCGTTCAGCTTGACGTAGTGCCCGTTCTCCGCCGAGCCGCCGATCCACTGGCTGTCGCCGATCAGCAGATCGCACAGCTTGCCCCCGGAGTTCAGCTCGTTGAGGAAGCGGTCGGCGAAATTGGTCCAGGGGACGAATTCGAACTTCATCGGAATGCCGGTCTCGGCGGTGAAGTCCTTCGACAGCTCGACCAGGGCGTTCGCCGGATCCCAGGCGGCCCAGCACAGGGTCAACTCCTCGGCGGCTTTCGACTGGCCGGCGCCGAGTATCCCCGCGACGCCCAGAACGGCGGCGCCCAGCGCAGATGTAACGGATTTGCGCATAGTTCTCCTCCTCGATGCGCTCCGGCGCGACGTCGCGCGCCGGCCACTCGTCCGTTCGGAGGCTGAGCTCGAGGCCACGATCAGAAGGGGGGATGGCTTCTGATTTGCCCGCGGTCTCGATCCTAGGGCCGCCGACGAACCTCCCGTTGTGCGACCGCTTCCGTCTTGCCCGCCCGCAGGCGCGACACGAGGCGGAGGCCGCGATCGTGTTTAGTATTATGTTTAGTGAAATTGATGTCACTAAACATTCATGGAGTCAAGCGCCGAGTCGCCGGCCGGCGCCGAAGCTGGAATTTTCTTGCGATTGGCCGGCGCTCCGGGTTGGATCCGAACCCTGAACCGGCAAGAAAACGGCATTTTATGACGAACGGCCCGACCTCCGAGCGCCCGCCGCCGGTCCCGTGTCGGCGCCCGGCGGCGGGCGCGGCGCCGGAGACGGGGCGACGGCGCTAAACTTATCAGGCGGGGGAGGGGCGTCGGCGGGCCGCGCTAGCCGGTCTTGTCGAGCTTGTCGAGGATCTGGGGCGCCGCGGCCAAAGGCAGCTCGAAGGCGGCGAGGAACAGCGCCTGGCCCTCGGCCGCGACTTCCTCGATCAGCGACAGGTGGCTCGGCCAGGGCGGGAGGATCTCGCCTTCCACCTGGCCCTCGCGGAAGGCCAGGCTGGCCTCGAACTTGTGGGCGAGGTGCTGCATCTTCCGGTTCTCGCCCAGGCAGACCATGTAGACCCGGCCGATCAGCCGGTTGCGCGCCGTCACCAGGGCGTGGCGCAGCAGGGCGCTGCCGATGCCGCGGTCCTGGTGGGCCGCCTCCACGGACAGCGCAAGCTCCGCCGCCGGCGGCCAGCCGCCCTCGACCCGGATCAGCTCGGCGACGCCGCGCAGCTCGCCGCCGACGAAGGCGCCCAACACGGTCGCCCGCAGCCAGTCGAGGCCCTCGCAGTGGGCGGCTATGACGGCGTCGCTGGCGGCGTGGCAGAACCTGAGTTCGCGGTCCTTGCGGCCGAGGCGCAGCAGATGCTCGCGCATCGTGGCGCGCTCCGTCGGCCAGAGCCGGCGGATGGCGAGCGACGATGCGGCCGGGCGTGGCGCGGCCTGGCGTGGCGGCGCGGTCATCTCGGGGACGTCCCAGCCGGTCAGCCGCAGCGGCCGGGCGCGGCCTTGGCGGCGGCGAGCAGCCGCGCGGCCAGGACCTCGAGCCGGGCCTGTTCGATCAGCACGATGTCGAAGAATCGCCGGCGCTTGGCCGAATCGATGTCGGGATTGTCCCGCAGCGCCTCCGCCGACGCGCGGATCGCGCTCAGGGACGGCCTGAGGTCGCCGGCTAGGGCGGTCACGGCGTCCTGGGGACGGGTGTCCACGGGGCGGGGTTCAGGGGGCGGCGCGCTGGCGCCAGATCCCGGGAAAAGCGCGCGCAGCCGCCGGGACAGGCGCCGCGTCGCCCCGGCGATGGCCTGCGCCCGCAGCTCGCGCCCGTGCGCGACGTAGTGGGCGGCGAGGTCCGGCGAGATCGGCCGATAGGCCGGCCGGTCGCTCGTCCGGTGGCGGCCGGCGGTCGGGGCGCTCGCGTCGCGAGTTTCCGAGGCCGGGCGGTTCATGGTGTCGGTCCACATGGCTTACCTCCATGGTCGTGAGCGTGGACCTCCCTGGGGTTTCGCTTCCGCGCGCGCGTCTTCGGCGCGCTTCGTGGCACTGGGTAAACTGGGAGAGGGGCGTGGCGCGCGGGCCCGCAGGCCTCAGCGGCTGCGTCCGGCGGCGTCGACCTCGGCGGCGAGCCGGCCGAGGGTTTCGTGGTCGAGGCGCCGGCCGGCCGCGGCGGTGCGGATGCACAGCTGGTGCATGTCCCGGCCCCAGGCGAGGCCCTCGGCCAGCCGCCGCGCCCAGGCGGCGACGCGATGCGGCATTCCGGCGGCTTGCGGCGAGACGTTGACGTAGGTGGTCATGGGAGCTCCTCCGGCTCGAGTTCGGCCGCGGTCCGCCGAGGCGAACCGCGCGCGGTTCAACCGGCCGTATCCTCCCGAAAGGCGAAGCGAGGCTTGGATCTTGTGTTCGCCCTGCACACGTCCGATATTGATATTGTGCGCTGCAGCAATGTTGCTGCATTGCAAGATATACGCTTGGGAGAGGTCGCGGTGAAGACGGCGGCGGGTCACAGCCCCTGTGACCCTCGGACACAGATAGGAGCCAAGTGATGGACCTCCCCAGTCAGATGGTGTTGTTCGCCAAGGTGGTCGAAAGCGGCAGTTTCTCGGCCGCCGCCCGGTCGATGGCGCACACGCCCTCGGCGGTCAGCAAGCAGATCGGCCGGCTCGAGAACCGGCTCGGCGTGCGCCTTCTCGACCGCTCGCGCCAGGGCATTTCGCTGACCGACGAGGGCCGGGCGTTCTACGAGCGCTGCGCCGAGGTGGCGGACAGCGTCTCCGACGCCGAGGCGATGGTGGTCTCCCTGACGGCCCACCCCCAGGGCGAGCTGCGGGTCGCCGCGACGGTCGCCTTCGCCAAGGCGCACGTGCTGCCGATCCTGCCGACGTTCCTCGAACGCAACCCCGATTTGCGGCTCTCCCTGGAGGTCACCGACCGCAGCGTCGACCTGGTCGAGGAGCGGATCGACGTCGCCATACGCTTCTCCGAGCAGATCGACGACCCGGCCGTCGTGGCGCGCAAGCTGGCCCCGAACCGGCGGGTCATCTGCGCCGCGCCGTCCTATCTCGCGCGTTTCGGGACGCCCGAGACGCCGGCCGATCTCAGCCGTCACAATTGCCTGCGCCTCTCGACGGTCGCGCGCTGGAACGACTGGCATTTCGACGACGCCGCGAGCGAGGGCGCGGTGCGGCTCACCGGCAATTTCGAGGCCAACAGCGCCGACGCCATCTATCATGCGACCCTGGCGGGGATGGGCGTCGCGCGGCTGTCCACCTATCTCGTCGGCGGCGATCTCCGCGCCGGCCGGCTGGTTCGCCTCCTGCCGGACTATGTCGACGACAGCTCGGACATCGTCGCCATCTACTCCGATCGGCGCAATCTCGCGCCGAAGATCCGCGCCTTCATCGACTTTCTGGTCGATTGGTTCGGCACCGTCCCGCCATGGGAGCGCACGCTCGAAGCGCGCCGCGCCGAGGCCTGAGGCCGCGCCGCCCGCGCGGCGGCGCCTGCCTAGAGATTCACCAAGATGCCGGCCCTGCCCACGAATTGAGCAGAACGGCCCGCGTCCCGGCCGCCGGTCGCGGCCGCTCGATGCCGGTCCGCGCCGTTCTCTGCCGCTCGGTGCCGTGCAAATCGCTGATTCGGGCGAGATTGGCTCGTCGCTGCCGGTCTTGGCACGCAACTTGCCCCGGCCCAGAGTGCCGCTCGTCGGTCCAGTCGCCAGGAGCGGCCGGCTGGCGGCGGCGCGGCAGGGCGGCCGTTAGTGCCTGATCGGAGGACGAGGTTGGAGTCGGGCTCGAGACTCGAGAGCGAAAGCTGGGTGGCGACCCGCGAGCTGTTGCGGCGGCTGCGCGAGATCATGCAGGACGCCGGCGCCATTCAGGAGCGCCTGAACCAGATCGTCGGCCTGATCGCCGATTATCTCTCGGCGGAGGTCTGCTCGATCTACGCCAGCGCCGACGGCGCGGTGCTCGAGCTGCGCGCGACCAAGGGCCTGCGCCCCGAGGCCGTGCGCCGCACCCGCCTGCGGGTGGGCGAGGGCCTGGTCGGCGACATCGCCGCCCACGCGCGCCCGCTCGCCCTGGCGGAGGCCCAGGCGCATCCGAACTTCGCCTATCGGCCGGAGACCGGCGAGGAGATCTATCATTCCTTCCTCGGCGTGCCGGTGCTGCGCGGCGGCAAGGTGCTGGGCGTGCTGGTGGTGCAGAACGTCGTCTCGCGCAGCTATTCCAACGCCGACGTGGAGATCTGCGAGACGGTCGCCATGGTGCTGGCGGAGCTGATCGACCGGGTGCTCGATGCCGAGCTCGGCGGCGGCCCCGAGGCGATGCCGCTGCGGCTGCTCGGGACCGCCTTCAATTCCGGAATCGGGATCGGCGCCGCCCGCTTCCATCACAAGGGGATCGTCATCACCCGGGTGGTCGCCGACGACGCCGGGCGGGAGAGCGATCGCCTGCGCGACGCCCTGGCGGCGGTGGAGCGCCGAGTGAGCCGCCGGCTCGCCGACCGCGAGGGCGGCGCCGGCCGGGACGATCACGAAATCCTGGAGACCTACCTCATGCTGGTCGGCGACCGCGGCTGGCGCACCCGCATCGAGGACGCCATTTCCGGCGGGCTGAGCGCCGAAGCCGCGGTCCAGAAGGTCCAGAACGACACCCGGGCGCGCATGCTCAACGTCAAGGACCGCTACCTGCGCGAGCGCCTCAGCGACTTCGAGGACCTGACGTCCCGGCTGCTCGCCGAATTGGTCGGCGAGGACGGCCGGGCCGCGAACGGCGAGGCGCCGCGCGATGCGGTCCTGATCGCCCGCGACCTCGGGCCGGCCGAGCTGCTCGACTACGACCGCCACGGCCTGCGGGCGGTGCTGCTGGCCGAGGGCTCGCCGACCGCCCATGCGACCATCGTCGCCCGCGCCCTCGACATCCCGATCGTCGGCCACTGCCCCGAGGCGCTGACCCAGATCCAGGACGGCGATTGCGTGATCGTCAACGGCGATCTCGGCCAGGTGCTGGTCCGCCCCGACGAGAGCGTGCGCCGGGAGTTCGCCGACAACCTGGCGGCCCGCGCCCAGCAGTCGGCCCGCTTCCTGGAGCTGCGGCACCTGCCGGCGGTCAGCAAGGACGGGATCGAGGTCAGCCTGCAGGCCAACGCCGGCCTGCTGATCGACCTGCCCCACGTGCGCGACAGCGGCGCCGAGGGCATCGGGCTCTACCGCACCGAGGTCGCCTTCATGGTGCGCGAGAAGCTGCCGGACGTAGCGGCGCAGACCGCTCTCTACGCCCGGGTTCTCGACGAAATGGGGGACCTGCCGGTGGTCTTCCGCACCCTCGACATCGGCGGCGACAAGCTGCTGCCCTATTTCGACCTGGAGGGCGAGGAGGCCAATCCGGCCATGGGCTGGCGGGCCATCCGCATCGCCCTCGACCGGCCCGAGCTGCTGCGCGATCAACTCCGGGCGATGATCCGGGCGGCGGCGGGCAAGGACCTCGCGGTGGTCTTCCCGATGATCGCCGAGATCGCGGAATTCGACGCCGCCCGCGCCATCCTGGACGAAGCGCTGGCCGACGCGGCGCGCGCCGGCGACGCGCCGCCGCGCGCCCTTAGCGTCGGCGCCATGCTCGAGGTGCCGGCGCTGCTGTGGCAGCTCCCGGCCTTGTTCGCGCGGATCGACTTCCTCTCCGTCGGCAGCAACGACCTGTTCCAGTTCGTGTTCGCCAGCGACCGGGCCAACCCGCGCCTGAGCGGGCGTTACGACGCCCTGTCGCCGGTCGCCCTTCGGCTGCTGCGCCAGGTCGCCGAGCAGGCGGCGGCCGCCGGCGTTCCCGTCACCCTCTGCGGCGAGATGGCCGGCCGGCCGCTCGAGGCCCTGGCGGCCCTGGCCTGCGGCTTTCGCCGGCTGTCCATGGCGCCCGCCAAGCTGCCTCTGGTGAAGGCCATGGTGCGCGCCGTCGACCTCGCGGCGCTGCAGGCGCGCCTGCCCGAGCTGCTCGAGGCCGAGGCCGGCAGCCTGCGCGCGGCGATCGCCCGCCATGCCCGCGACTGCGGCCTGACCTGCGGCATCAACTGCGGCAGCGAGACCTGAGGCCGGCCCGGCAGGCCCGGGCCCCAGGGGAATCGCCGGGGGGAATCGCCGGGGGGAATCGCCGGGGGAATCGCCGGGGGGAATCGCCGAGGGGAAGGGCCTTGCCAGGACTCCCAGGGCGTGGAAGATCACCGCCGCGGGTTGAGGCGCTGGGCGCGTGCGGCCCGCCGGCGCCTCGCGCGGGGGGCGTTGCGATTCGTCTTGGGAGTCAGCCGTGAGCGCCACGCTCGCCCCCGTCGCCGCCTTGCTGCTCAGCGTCGCCATGCTGCTCATGGGCAACGGCCTGCAAGGCACGCTGCTGCCGGTCCGCGCCCAGCTCGAAGCCTTTTCCGCCCTCGACATCGGCGTCCTCGGCTCCGCCTATTTCCTCGGCTTCGCCCTGGGCTGCTTCTTCGGGCCGCACGTCGTGCGGCGGGTCGGCCACATCCGCGCCTTCGCCGCGATGGTCTCGGTCGCCTCGACCATATCCCTGGCGCACGCGCTGATCCTCACGCCCGCCGTGTGGTGGGTGCTCAGGGCGGGCACCGGCTTCTGCTTCGCCGCCCTCTACCTGGTCATCGAAAGCTGGCTCAACGAGCGATCGACCAACCAGACCCGCGGCCTCGTCTTCTCGGTCTACACCATCGTCAACCTGACCGTGATCACCATCGGCCAGATGATGCTGACCCTGGACAGCCCGCGCACCTTCGCGCTGTTCGCGCTCGCCTCGATCCTGGTGTCGCTGGCGGCCGTTCCCGTCGCCCTCACCACGGCGGCGGCGCCGCGGCCGCCCGCGATCGTCCGGATCCGGCCGCGCTATCTCTACCGGCTGTCGCCAGTCGGCTTCGTCGGCTGCTTCGCCGTCGGCCTGGTGAACAGCAGCTTCTGGGCCCTCGGCCCGATCTTCGCCCAGCGCGAGGAGGGCGACGTGACGGCGGTCGCCGTCTTCATGAGCCTGACCGTGATCGCCGGCGCGGCGGGCCAGTGGCCGCTCGGCCGCGCCTCCGACCGGGTCGACCGCCGCAAGGTCATCGTCCTGGCCTGCGTCGGCAGCGCCTTGGCGGCGACCGGCCTCATGCTGTCGAGTCAATTCTGGCCGCCGGGATTCTACGTCTTCGCCGCCCTGTTCGGCTTCTTCACCTTCCCGCTCTATTCGCTGTGCGCCGCCCACATGAACGACTACGTCGAGCCGGACGGCTACGTGGCGGCGGCCAGCGGCCTGCTGCTGGTGTTCGGCGCCGGCGCCGTGCTCGGCCCGCTGCTGGCCTCCGCCGTGATGCGCGCGGTCGGCGTCGACCAGCTGTTCGGCTACACCGCCGTCGTCCTCATGTCGACCGCCGCCTTCACGCTCTACCGCATGCGCCAGCGGGCGCGGGCGCCCGAGAAGGAGCGCGTCGAGTTCGCCGACTCGATCCGCATGAGCCAGACCGTCTCGGCCGTCGATCCCCTGTCCCACGAGGGCGACGAAGACCAGCCGCCCGCACCGCCCACGCCGCCGCCGGACGCCGAGGCGGCCGCCACGCCGAAGAGAGACTAAGGGGCCGGGCGGCGCCCCCCGCGCCGCCTCACATGCCGCCTCACGCGCCGCCGCGCCCGTCGCTGGTGGCGTAGATGATCGCGGCGGGCGCCACGATCAGCGGGTCCGGCGCCGTCGCGACGGCCGGGTCCTTGTCGTCGTAGTCGATCTGGTGCAGCACGTGGCGCATGGCGTTGAGGCGCGCGCGCGGCTGGTCCTCCGCCTTGACGATGCTCCACGGCGCCTCCGGCGTGTCGGTCAACCGGAAGGTCATCTCCTTGGCCTCGGTGTAGTCGTCCCAGCGCTGCTGGGCTTCCTTGTCGATCGGGCTCAGCTTCCAGTGCTTCAGCGGGTCGGTCTCGCGGTCGCGAAAGCGCCGCGCCTGCTCGCTCTTGCTGACCGAGAGGTAGAATTTGATGATGGTGATGCCGCTCCTGACCAGCATCTGCTCGAACTCGGGCGCTTGGCGGGTGAACTCCCGGTATTCCTCGGCCGTGCAGAAGCCCATGACCTTCTCGACGCCGGCGCGGTTGTACCAGGAGCGGTCGAAGAACACGATCTCGCCGCTCGAGGGCAGGTGGTCGACGTAGCGCTGGAAGTACCATTGGTTACGCTCGACGTCGGTCGGCTTGTCGAGCGCCACCACCCGGGTGCCGCGCGGGTTCATGTGCTCGGTGAAGCGCTTGATCGAGCTGCCCTTGCCGGCGGCGTCGCGGCCCTCGAACACCAGCACCAGCTTCCGGCCCTCCTCCTTGACCCAGTTCTGCAGCTTGACCAGCTCGATCTGCAGCGGCCGCTTCTGGGCGTAGTAGTCCTTCGGCCCCATGCGCGCCGGGTAGGGGTAGAGCCCCTCGGCGAAGTATTTTCGGATCACGTCGTCGGTGACCGGCCGGGCGTAGTCCCAGGGCGCGGCCCTCTCGATCGGGCCGCCCAGGTCGGGCAGCTCGTAGGACTCCATGAGATAGTCGGCCCAGGCGTTGGACACGAGCTCGTCGGGGGAGAGTTCGTCGGGCGCGAGTTCGTCGGGGGCGGGGGCTTGCGGCATGGGAGGTCCCTCGAAAGCGTGGCGGCGGGCGACGCGAGCGCGCGAGTCTAGCAACCGGCGGCGGTCCGGAAAACGGCCTGAAAGGCGACGCCGGGCCGCGCCGCACCTCGCGCGCGCACCGAACACAACTCGAAACACATCTCGAAACACAACTTGTCTACAGTTTGTATGTCATCTACCATCCTTTCGCCCGATCCCGCCCGCCGCGGCCGCCGCGGGGGCGGGGCGAGAGCCAAAAAAGGCAAAGCAAAGCAAATCAATGCAGGGCAAAGCCCAGAACCAACCTCGAAACAGGGAGACGGACATGGACCTCGGTAAACGCCTTCTGGCGGTGGCGACGCTGGCGGCTTTCGCCGTCGCGGCGCCGCTCGTTCAGGCCCAGGCCGACAAGCTGGATGACGTGATCAACGCCGGCACGCTGCGCTGCGCGGTGGTCTTGGACTTTCCGCCGATCGGCTTTTACGACGAGAACAACGAGCCGGCCGGCTTCGACGTCGAATACTGCAAGGACCTGGCCGGCGCGCTGGAAGTCGACTACGAGATCTTGCCGGTGACCTGGGCCGAGCGCCTGCCCTCGATCATCAGCGACCGCGCCGACGTGGTGTTCGGGGCCACCTCTGACTCCCTGGAGCGCGCCAAGACCGTCGGCTTCACCATCCCCTACGCGATCTACTACGCCCAGGCGGTGGTCGGGAAGGATTCCGGCATCGAGACCTTCGAGGACATGAAGGGCAAGCGGGTGGCGGCGGCGGTCGGCACCGTGCCGGAGCAGGAATACCTGAAGATCGCCGAGGAATGGGGCGTGACCGACCTCTATCAGGGCTATCAGAGCGAGAACGAGGTGTTCCTCGCGGTCGCCCAGGGCAAGGCCGACGCCGGGATCACCACCAACACCGCGGTCAAGCCGATCGTCGAGCAGTACGACACCGTGATCGCCGGCCCGCGCATGCCGTGGACCACCGACTACACCTCGGTGGTCGGCCCGCGCAAGGACCAGGGTTGGCTGAACTACCTCAATCTGTTCATCACCCACCAGGTCCGCTCCGGCCGCTACGAAGAGCTGTGGGGGCAGTTCGTCGGCGGCGAGACGCCCGAACTATTGATCCCGGGCGTTTATTACTGATCACGCGCGCGCCCGCCCCTCGGCCCAGCGAGCTGATCGGGGGGCGGGGCGCTCTCCCCCGCCTGGGGGCGAGGCATGGATTACACCTTTCATTGGCGGCCGGTGTTCCGCAAGCTGCCCGACCTCCTCGAGGCCGGGCTGGTGACCATGGAAGTGGCCGTCGAGGCCATGCTGATCGGCGTGGTTCTCGGCCTCGTGCTCGCCATGATCCGCATGTCCGGGCGCGGCTCGATCACCTGGTTCGCGGTCACCTGGATCGAGATCGCCCGCAACACGCCGGCCCTGCTGCAGCTCTTCTTCTTCGGCTTCGGACTGGGCGCCTTCGGCATCCACCTCAGCCCGTTCTTCATCGTCCTCTGCGCCCTTTCGTTCAACAACGCCGGCTATCTGGCGGAGAACTTCCGCGGCGGCTTCCAGGCGGTGCCGCAGACCCAGGTCAAGGCCGCCCGCTCGCTCGGCATGACCTACGCGCAGGCCTACCTGCGGATCGTCATCCCCCAGGTGCTGCGCATCGTCTACCACCCCATGACCAACCAGATGGTGTGGTCGGTGCTGATGAGCTCGCTCGGCATGCTGGTCGGGTTCCGCGAGCTGTCCGGCGAGACCCAGTTCCTGGCGTCGAAGACCTTCCGCATCTTCGAGTACTTCCTGGTCACGGCGGGCATCTACTACGTGATCGTCAAGCTGATCCTCGGCGCCTCGCGCCTCCTCGGCTGGCGGCTGTTCCGCTATTAGGACGGGGAGGGCCGGGCCATGTGGGAAACGCTGCAAGCGACCGGGCTCTTCGCTCAGACGGTGAAGTTCTTCACCAGCTTCAACGTCTCCGACCTGATCTTCCTGGCCGAGGCCGCCGGACGGACGCTTCTGATCTCGGCGCTGTCGATCTCGATCGGCACGCTCCTCGGCTGCGCCTTCGGCTGGCTGCTGGCGGTCTCGCGCTGGGCCGGGGCGGCCACCCTGGGCCTGGTCCTCGACGCCTTCCGCAGCGTCCCGCTGATCATCCAGCTCATCCTCTTCTTTAACCTCTTTCCGATCGTCGGATTCCCGGTCAACCCCTTCGTCGCCGGCACCTTCGTCCTGACGCTCTACACCAGCGCCCTGGTGGCGGCGGTCGCGCGCGGCGGCATCGAGGCAGTGCCGGTCACCACCCGGCGCGCCGCCCGCTCGCTCGGCCTCAGCTATTGGCAGGACATGCGCTACATCGTCTGGCCGATCGGCCTGCGCGCCATGCTGCCGGCCTGGGCCGGGGTGGCCCTCGGCGTCCTGAAGGACTCGGCGCTGGTCTCGGTGCTCGGCTACGTCGAGCTGCTGCGCGCCTCGCAGATCCTGATCACCCGCACCCAGGAGCCGTTCCTCATCCTGACGA
Source organism: Kiloniellales bacterium (assembly GCA_033720555.1). GTDB lineage: Bacteria > Pseudomonadota > Alphaproteobacteria > Kiloniellales > JAKSDN01 > CALJXB01. The sequence continues at coordinate 14,220 of JAWWCG010000022.1, forward strand.
TCGTCGGTATGTTCTATTTCGCGCTGTCGTTTCCAATCTCGCGGGCGACCGCGCGGCTGGAGAGCAGGTGGCAGCAATGATCGAGATCCAGGACGTTCACAAGTCGTTCGGCGATCTCCAGGTGCTCAAGGGCGTCAGCCTCGACGTCGCGAACGGCGAGGTGATCAGCGTGATCGGCGCCAGCGGCTCGGGCAAGTCGACCCTGCTCTATTGCATCAACGGCCTGGAGCCGATTCAAAGCGGCCGCATCCTGGTCGACGGCACCGACGTCCACGCCAAGGAGACCAACCTCAACCGGCTCCGCCAGAAGCTCGGCATGGTGTTTCAGCAGTGGAACTCCTTTCCCCATCTCACCACCCTGGAGAACGTCGCGCTGGCGCCGCGCATCGTGCTCAAGAAATCCCGCGACGAGGCCCGCGAGATCGCCCGCACCCAGCTCGCCCACGTCGGCCTGGAGGACAAGCTCGAGGTCTATCCGAGCAAGCTCAGCGGCGGCCAGCAGCAGCGCCTGGCGATCGCCCGGGCGCTCGCCATGGAGCCCAACTACATGCTGCTCGACGAGGTCACCTCGGCGCTCGACCCGGAGCTGGTCGGCGAGGTGCTCGACACCCTCGGCATGTTGAGCGACGAGGGCATGACCATGATCCTGGTGACCCATGAGATCGGCTTCGCGCGCGACGTCTCGGACCGGGTGGCCTATGTTCACGAGGGCGTCATCGAGGAGCTTGGCCCGCCGAGCCAGGTGATCCAGAACCCCGAGAGCGAGCGCACGCGCAAGTTCCTGAGCGCGGTCAGATGAGCGAACCCACAGTCGCGAGGATAGGATGAAAATTTCGGCGATCCGCGTCTATCAGGTCGATCTCCCGGTCAAGGAGGGCCGCTACGCCTGGTCCGAGGGCAAGTTCGTCGAGGTCTTCGACAGCACGGTGGTGGAGATCGAGACCGAC